>DATAQF010000188.1:0-2673 GCA_036264795.1 Candidatus Limnocylindrales bacterium
CGATGAAGTTCGCGTTCAGCAGGTCGTTGTGGCAGGGCCGAAGCTCGACGGGGTTGGCGAGGAGCGCGACCTCGATCCGGTGGCCGATCTGCGCGGCGCGGTCGTACGCCGGCGGGATCGGGACGCCGCGGGCAAGCGCCAGCGCGCGATACGCCTCGACGATTCTGAGCGGGATGAACAGGCCCGGGATCGCCGGCCCGTCGTGGATGCGCCGCAGCGAGTCGGCGACCCGCTCGATCGTTTCCGGCCGATGGACGGCCTCGTCGCTGACCGGCGAGCCCTCGATGAAGCGGGTCACGAGGTAGCCCTCCGGCCGAATGAACGCGGTGACCTCCGGACCGACGCCGACGCCGGCCGCTGCGACCGTCGCCGCGTGCTCCACCTCGCGGCTGATCCCGAGGAGGTGCGTGTCGTTGCCGGCGAGGCGGATCACGTAGCGATCGCGCCGGCCGGCCAGCTCGACGAGGAAGTTGCGGTTCGTGATGCCGCCGCTGATCGGGCGGAGGGTCATGTTCACGCCGGCCAGCTCGGGCACGAGCTGCATCGCGCGAACGAGCACATCGCGCAGCTCGCCGCCGAGGATGGGACCTGCCTCGTTGATCATGGGCGATGCCTCGTCGACGTGATGAGACGGCGCGCCGGGCTCCGGCGCGCCGTCCCGCGTGTTCGCGATGAAGCCGGCTCTCAGCCGATCGTCGCCTCACCCGTCGCGAGGTCGGCTTCGGTATCGGCAGCCCGGCCGCGAACCGACACCGCGTAATAGATCGCCCCGATCACGAGGATCGTGATGACGAGCGTCTCGAAGATCGGCCAGGCCGGCAGCCCGGCGATCGAGGTCCCGAACGGCTTGATGAAGCCGTCGATCGTCGGATTCGTGATCGCCCGGCCATCGCCACCGAAGTCGCCGAACAGGGCCGGGTCCTTCCAGATCGCGATGTTGAACAGCATCAGCCCGCCGTACAGGATCGCGATCGTGTTGACGAGCTTTCCCCAGCGTCCGAGGCTGAACCACGCCTTGGTTCGAGGCCAACCGCGGAGGCGAGCCGCGAACACGCCGATGTTGCACAGCAGGTAGCTGAGGTAGATGAGGCCGGTGGCGGCGATCGAAAGCGTGAAACCGCCGAGTGGCCCGATGACGAGGATCGGGATTGCGGCAAGGACGCCAACCGCGATCGCCGCATTCGCCGGGGTCTTGAACGTCACGTTTACGCGACCCCAGATCGATCCGAGCGGCAGGTGCCGATCGCGACTCATCGAGAACATCATCCGCGTCGCGGCGCCCTGGATCGCGAGCGTGCAGACGAAGACCGACACGAGGATGACGAACAGGTAAAGCTCGCCGACCGTGATCCCGGTTCCGCCGATGTCGTAGGTGAGCGTCGATTGGATCGTCGTCGCGATCGGGAAGCCGCCGGCCTGGCCCTCTTTCATCGCGTCGGGGATGGACGGAATCGCCAGGATCACCGCGAGCAGGAAGATCGTCCCGACGATCCCCGAGATGGCGACGGACCACAGGACGCCCCGCGGCGCCTGGCGGCCGGCATCCACCGTCTCCTCGCCGAATGTGCCGGCGGTGTCGAAGCCATAGACGACGAACAGCGCCATGAACATCCCGAGCGCGAAGGCTGGGAGGTAGTGGCCGCCGGTCGCCTGCTCCGATCCCGCGGTGTCGAGCAGGACGCTCGGCGCGTTGTGGTTGGCGAAGAACAGGAGGATCAGGGCGAAGACGACCATTCCGAGAATCTCGGTCGCGACGCCGATGTTGTTGAGGATCGACAGCAGACGGACGCCGAATGCGTTGATGAGGCTCGTGATCACGAGCGTGCCAAGCGAGATGAACGTGAACATCGTCGTCAGGCCCGTCGGGTCCTTGGAGTCCAGGAACGCGACGTCGCCGACGGGACCCCCGTGGATGCCGTCGACGACGAACGCGACGATCACGGCGACTGCCGTCACCGTCACGACCTGGGCCCAGAAGTAGAACCAGCCGGTGAACCAGCCGAGCGTCCGATTCGACAGTCGCTTCGACCACTGGTAGATGGAGCCCGCAACCGGGAAGTGGCTGGCAAGCTCGGCGAAGACGAGAGCAACGACGAACTGACCGAGGATGACGATCGGCCACGACCAGAAGAAGGCAGGCCCGGCCTGCCCGATCCCTACGCCGAAGTTGCCATAGCTGCCCGTCGAGACGCTGATGAAGCTGAACGCAATCGCGAAGTTCGACAGGAACCCGAGGGTTCGCCTCAGCTCAGGCTTGATTCCGAGCGAGCGCAGATGCGCGTCGTCACGTGCTGACTGATCCTCGACCGATCCCGACACGATCTCCTCCTCCTACGCCCACACGCCGGTGCAGGCCTGACCTCGGGAGTGGAACGCGGAAACGAGCGCCGGGCGCCTCCCTCAAGGCGCGCAACTCGGCCGAGAATAGGGTCGGCTCTTCACCGAAGTCAACGAGGTTGCAAACTGTCTCGTTTCTTCGATCTTGCCCGACATGCCGGGAAGGCCCCGGTGCGCCACCTGGGCCGATGGCTCACTCGGTCAGGACGGCGCCTGGGCCGTCTCGCGCAGGGCGTCGGGCATCGGCATTCGCTGCGGGACCGGGTGGATGTAGCCGTCGATCGTCTCCCGTGAGCCGTTCACGCCGAGCTCGGTGAAGAGGATCGCGACCTTCCG
>DATAQF010000209.1:0-5772 GCA_036264795.1 Candidatus Limnocylindrales bacterium
TCCGCGAGTTCCGCGTCGACAGCGTCGACGGCTTCGAGCTGGGCCAGACCCTCGGTCTCGGCGACGTCTTCAACGACGGCGATCTCGTCGACGTGACCGGCGTCTCCAAGGGCAAGGGCTTTGCCGGCCAGATCAAGCGCCACAACTTCCACCGCGGGCCGAAGACCCACGGCTCGGATCATCACCGCGAGCCCGGCTCGATCGGTCCCGGCACGACGCCGGGCCGTGTCTACAAGGGCCTGAAGATGGCCGGTCACATGGGCGACCGGCGGACCACGGTCAAGAAGCTGCGGGTCGTTCGCGCCGACACGGATCGCAACCTCCTCCTCGTGAAGGGGTCGCTGCCGGGGCCGCGCGGCTCGCTCATCCTCGTGAAGAAGGCCTGACGAATGGCGCAGACCACCCTCTACGACAAGACGGGCAAGAGCCTCGGCAACGTCGAGCTGTCCGACTCGCTGTTCGCCGCGCCGGTGAACGCGGCCGTCCTGCACCAGGTCGTGACCGCCCAGCTGGCGGGTCGCCGGACCGGCACGCACGACACGAAGACCCGCGGCGAGGTCCGCGGCGGCGGCAAGAAGCCGTACCGCCAGAAGGGCACGGGCCGCGCTCGCCAGGGCTCCCGGACCGCCCCTCATTACCGGGGCGGCGGCGCGGTCTTCGGGCCGCATCCGCGGAGCTACGAGCAGCGCCTCCCGCGCAAGATGAAGCGCCTTGCCCTGCGCGGCGCGCTGACCGCGAAGCTCGGTGATGCGGCGATCAAGATCGTCGACGCCTTCGGGATCGAGGCGATCCGGACCCGCGATCTCGCCGGCGTGCTCGGCGCCCTCGAGGCCCACGGTCGGGTGCTCGTCATCGCCCCGGGTCGCGACGAGAAGCTCGAGCTCTCGGCCCGCAATCTGCCGACGGTCGACATCCTGCTCGCCGATTCGCTCAACGTGGTCGACCTGCTGAAGGCCGACATCGTCCTCATCGAGCAGCCGGCTCTCGCCCGGATGGAGGAGGTGTACGCGTGAGCGCACTGACCGCCGCCGACATCGTCATCCGGCCCGTGATCAGCGAGAAGTCGATCGACGTCTCGACGCTCAGCGACCGCGACGCGCAGGCCGGCAACAAGTACACGTTCGCCGTCCACAAGGACGCGAACAAGATCCAGATCAAGGCGGCGATCGAGGAGCTCTACGCCAAGGAGAAGGTCACCGTCGTCAGCGTCAACGTCCTGACGACGAAGGCGAAGGAGAAGCGCCGCGGCACGAAGCGCGGGCGGATCCTCGGCTTCACGACCCCGTGGCGCAAGGCCATCGTCACCCTGGCCCCCGGCCAGAAGATCGACTTCTTCGAGGGGGTCTGACGATGCCGCTTCGTTCCTACAAGCCCACATCGCCGGGACTCCGGCAGATGACCCGGTCGACGTTCGAGGAGATCACGACCGACCAGCCGTACAAGCCGCTCCTCGAGCCGCAGACGCGCGGCTCCGGCCGGAACAACGCCGGTCGGCTGACCGTTCGCCATCGCGGCGGCGGCGAGAAGCAGCATTACCGCCGGATCGACTTCAAGCGCGACAAGCTCGGGGTTCCCGCCCGCCTCGCGACGATCGAGTACGACCCGAACCGGTCGGCCCGCATCGGACTGCTGTTCTACCGCGACGGCGAGAAGCGCTACATGCTCCTGCCCCACGGCCTGAAGGTGGGCGACGTGATCGTCGCCGGCCCCGAGGCAGAGGCGCGGGTCGGGAACGCCCTGCCGCTCGCCAACATCCCGCTCGGCACGACGATCCACAACATCGAGCTCGTGCCCGGCAAGGGCGGCCAGATCGTCCGGTCCGCCGGGACCGCCGCACAGCTCCTCGCCAAGGAAGGCGACTACGCCACCGTCCGCCTCCCGTCGGGCGAGATGCGCCGCGTGCCGCTTCGCTGCATGGCCACCGTCGGCCAGGTGAGCAACCTCGACCACGAGAACCAGAACCTCGGCAAGGCCGGTCGCGCACGCCATCTGGGCCAGCGTCCGGAAGTCCGCGGTGTCGTCATGAACCCCCGCGACCATCCGCATGGCGGCGGTGAGGGCAAGTCCCCGACGGGGATGCCGCCCAAGACCCCGTGGGGCAAGCCTGCCATGGGGTATCGAACCCGGCGGGCCAAGACCACCGGGCGGCTCGTCGTCCGCTCGCGCCATCGCAAGTAGCGGGGAGGTAGGAAGACATGTCCCGTTCTGTCAAGAAGGGCCCGTTCATCGAGCTTCGCCTCCAGGGGCGCATCGAGGAGATGAACCGGCGCAACGAGAAGAAGGTCGTGAAGACCTGGTCACGCGCGTCGGTGATCTTCCCGACGTTCATCGGCCACACGATCGCCGTCCACAACGGCAAGAAGCATGTCCCGGTCTACGTGACCGAGAACATGGTCGGCCACCGCCTCGGTGAGTTCGCCCACACCCGCACGTATCGCGGGCACGGCAAGCACACCGAACGCTCCACGTCGCTGAAGTAGGAGCCGAGGACCGTGCGCGTTTCCGCCACTGCCAAGTACCTCCGCGGCTCGACCCGGAAGGCCAATCTCGTCGTCGCGGCGATCAAGGGCCGACCGGTCGAGGAGGCGGCGTCCCTGCTCCGCTTCATGCCGCAGCACGCCGCGCAGGACGTCCTGCGCGTCCTGCGGAGCGCCACGGCCAACGCCGAGAACAACCACAACCTGTCCGCCGAGGACCTGTTCGTCGCCGAGGCGCAAGCCAACGAAGGACCGACGATCAAGCGCTGGCGGCCACGGGCCCAGGGTCGGGCGTTCCCGATCCACAAGCCCATGACTCACATCACGATCGTCGTCGCGGACCGGGAGGCCTGATATGGGCAGAAAAGTCCATCCGTACGGCTTCCGCCTGGGTGTCTCGCGCACCTGGACCGCGAAGTGGTACGCGGACAAGGAATACACCGCCCTCCTCAAGGAGGACATCGGCATTCGCCAGCTCGTCGACCGCCGCCTCGCCAACGCGAGCGTGTCGGGCGTCGAGATCGAGCGTGGCATCAACCACGTCACGGTCACGATCCATACGGCCAAGCCCGGGATCGTCATCGGCAAGGGTGGCGCCAACGTGGAGGTGCTCCGCCAGCAGATCGGCGGGCTCACGAAGCGACGGGTCAAGCTGGAGATCAAGGAGATCCGCCAGCCGGAGCTCGACGCCCACCTCGTCGCGATGAACATCGCCGGCCAGCTGAGCCGCCGGATCGCCTTCAAGAAGGCGATGAAGCAGGCCATCCAGCGGTCGATGAAGGCCGGCGCCAAGGGCGTCCGGATCGCGGTCGCCGGTCGCCTCGGCGGCTCGGAGATGGGCCGTCGCGAATGGGACCGCGAAGGCCGGATCCCGCTCGGGACGCTCCGTGCGGATATCAGCTACGGCCAGATCCACGCCCACACGACCTACGGCCGGATCGGCGTGAAGGTCTGGATCTACCGCGGCGACATCATCCCGGAGCGAACGCTGCCGCACGAGGCGACGGCCGCCGCCGCCCTCGCCGGGCAGGGGAGCTGACGATGCTGATGCCGAAGCGCGTCAAGCACCGCAAGGTGATGCGCGGACGGATGTCGGGGCTCGCCAAGGGCGGCCACACGGTCGCCTTCGGCGACTATGGCCTCTCGACCCTCGAGCCGGCCTGGATCACGAGCCGCCAGATCGAGGCAGCCCGGCGGGCGATGACCCGCTCGGTCAAGCGCGGCGGCAAGATCTGGATCCGGATCTTTCCGGACAAGCCGGCCACGAAGAAGCCCGCCGAGACGCGGATGGGCTCCGGCAAGGGCGCTCCGGACCACTGGGTCGCGGTCGTCAAGCCCGGCCGGATCCTCTTCGAGATGGCCGGCGTCGACCACGAGTCGGCGGTCGAGGCGATGCGCCTCGCGAGCCACAAGCTGCCGGTCAAGACCCGGGTCGTCACGCGCGACAACGTGATGGAGGCCAGCGATGGACATCGTTAAGGTCCGCGAGCTGTCCGACACCGAGCTCGAGACGGCCCTCCGCGAGGCGAAGCAGGACCTCTGGCAGGCGCGCTTCGCGCTCTCGACCCGCCAATTGAAGGACTACAGCACGATCCCGCAGACGCGGCGAACGATCGCGCGGATCCTGACCGTCCAGCGCGAGCGCAAGCTCGGCCAGACGGCCTGACGGAGATCACGCGATGACAGGAGCAACCCCCCAGGTGCAGAGCCAGCGGAAGACGAAGGTCGGCCGCGTCGTCAGCGACAAGATGGACAAGACGATCGTGGTGTCCGTCGAGCGCCTGGCGCGCCACCCTCTCTACAAGCGCGTCATTCGACTGACGACGAAGTTCAAGGCCCATGACGAGCAGAACGACGCCCACACGGGCGACACCGTCCTGATCGAGGAGTCCCGGCCGCTCTCGGCGACGAAGCGGTGGCGGCTGGTTCGGGTCGTCCAGCGGGCCGGCGAGCACGGCAACCCGTCCGACATCGTGGCCGACGAAGCCGCGACGTCCGAGGTGATCCACGCCGCCGCCCACCCCGGCCGGCACGCCGCCGAGGACGATGACGCCGCGAATGCGACGGACACCGATGAGGCCGGGACCGGCGACGCCGGCACGACCTCCGAGGAGGCGTCCGCGTGATCCAGCCGCAGTCGCGTCTGCGCGTCGCCGACAACACGGGGGCCCGCTCGATCCAGTGCATCCGGGTCATGGGCCGCTCGCTGAAGACCACGGCCGGCGTCGGTGACGTGATCATCGCCAGCGTCAAGCAGGCCATCCCGAACGCCGCCGTCAAGAAGGGCGACGTGGTCCGCGCGGTCGTCGTTCGGACGGCCAAGGAGTACGGCCGAGCCGACGGCAGCTACATCCGCTTCGACGAGAACGCCGCCGTCCTCATCAACAACCAGGGGAACCCTCGGGGCACCCGGATCTTCGGACCGGTGGCCCGCGAGCTCCGCGACCGCAACTACATGAAGATCGTCTCGCTCGCTCCGGAGGTGCTGTGATGCCTGCCGCATCCGCCCCGCGACGAATCACGAAGGTCGCGGAGATCCGCCGTGGCGACACGGTCGTCGTCCTCGTCGGCAAGGACGCCGGCAAGCGCGGCAAGGTCGAGCGGGTCATCCGGGACCAGCAGGGCCCGAAGAAGAGCCGCACGAAATACGGAAGCGCGCTTCGGCACATGTCACCGCTCGCGACGGCCTCGGTCGTGGTCGAGGGCGTCAACATCGCGAAGCGCCACACGAAGCCGCGCCAGAGCACGAACACGAACGACCGCGTGCCGAAGGTCCAGCAGGGTGGGATCCTCGATCTCGCCCAGCCGCTGGCGATCGGCAAGGTCATGCTCGTCTGCAATCACTGCGACAAGCCGACCCGGATTGCCCACAAGACCCTCGACAACGGCCGCCGCGTCCGCGTCTGCCGTCATTGCGGCGAGCAGCTGGAGGTGCGCTCGTGACGAGCCGGCTCCACGAGCGCTACGCGACCGACGTCGTGCCCGCGCTCCAGAAGCAGTTCGAGTACCGCAACCCGATGCAGGTCCCCAAGGTCACGAAGATCGTCGTGAACATCGGCCTGGGCGAGGCGCTGACGAACGCGAAGGCCCTCGATGCCGCCGTCGGCGACCTGACGACGATCACCGGCCAGAAGCCGATCGTCACGAAGGCGAAGCGCTCGATCGCCCAGTTCCGCCTGCGGACGGGCAACACGATCGGGGCCAAGGTCACCCTCCGGGGCGACCGGATGTGGGACTTCCTGGACCGCCTGACGACGCTCGCCCTGCCACGCATCCGGGACTTCCGGGGCGTGCC
>DATAQF010000211.1:0-11205 GCA_036264795.1 Candidatus Limnocylindrales bacterium
CGCCCTCGAAGCTGCCGTTGGCCTGGTCGGTCGCCCGCTGCGTCAGGTTCGCCTTCTCGGCGTCGGCCTGGGCCTGGGTCATCGTCCCGGCCTTGACCGCCGCGTCGAGCTCGGCCTGACCGTCGGCCACGAGGGCATCGATGACGACCTGGAGGTTGACGTTGTGGGCCGCCGCGACCTGGGCGACGGTCTGCCCGCCTTGGAGGGCCGTCGTCAGGTCGGCCTCGCTGATCCCGATCGCCTTGGCGACGACCGATGTGTCCGTGACGGCCTCGTTGCGGCCGCCGCCGGGACCGTGGCCGTCCTGATCCTGGTCGCCGGCGGCGGGTGCCGCCGTGCCGGTGCTCGGGGCGGTGGTCCCGGTGGGTGCCGTGGTGGCGGGCGCCGTCGTGGCGACCGGCGCGGTCGTGACCGTCGGCGTCGTCGTGGCGCTCGGGTCGGCCGATGCGCTCGGGTCGGTCGCCAGGCTCGCTGCCGCTGTCGCGCTCGGGTCGGCGGAAGCCGCCAGCGTCGAGATCGGTCCGAGGATCGCGCCGCCGGCGAGCCCGCCGACGATCAGCGCGCCGGCGATGCGGGCCTTGTCGCCGCCGACCGCTCGTCGGGCCGCGGCCGTGCGGGGCGAGGCGGCCGGGCGGCCCGACATCTCGGCCGGATCCTCCGGCTCGCGTCCCCAGGTGTCGTTCTTGTTGTCCACGAGGTGCTCTCCTTGGTTCGGTGCCGGCCGGACGGTGCCGGGCGATGGAATTCGCGTCCGGGATGGAGTCTTTGGGAGGCACCCTTTCGCGATCGTTACGGCCGCCTGTGGCGGCGTCGTGCGCCGCCCGCCTCCAGGGGGAGCAGACTTCGTTCTACGATGCCGGGGCGATGACGATCGACGTCGCCTGTGTCGGCTCCCCGTTCCTGGACCTCATCTTCCGCGGGCTGCCCTTCCTGCCCCGTGGTGGCGAGGAGGTGCTGGCCCGCGAGCTCGTGATCGTGCCCGGGGCGATCGCGAACGTCGCGTACGCCCTCAACCGACTCGGCCTCGAGGCCGTCGTGTGCGCGCCCGTCGGGCGCGACCCCGCCGGCCGGCTGCTCGGCGAGCTGATGGCCGACGCCGGTATCCGCTGGGTCGGGCGTCCCGCCGACGCAACCCCGGTCTCCGTCGCCCTTCCGGTCGACGGCGATCGCGCATTCGTGACGGCCGCGCCGGCACCCGCCGTGGACCTGGAGGCCCTGGCGCTTCTCGACCCGCGTGCGGTCGTCGTCGACCTGCCCAATGTTCCGCTGCTGCCGTCGCTCCCGATCGTGTACGGCGTCGTCGGCGACCCCGAGGTCCAAATCCTCGCCGGCAACCTGCCGTCGTCGCTGGCCGGACTGCGGGGACTGATCCTCAACGACCGCGAGGCGGGTGCCCTCGCGGGTACCGACGACCTCGCCGAAGCCGGGCGTCGCCTGGCGGCGCTCGGAACGACGGTCGTCGTGACGTGCGGGCGCTCCGGCGCGTTCGCGACGGAGCCGGACGGCCGCACCGTCCGGACCGACGCCCTGACCGTCGACGTCGACGAGCCCACCGGCGCCGGGGACCTGTTCACAGCGGCGTACGTATGGGCCGACCTCGAGGGTCGGCCGCTCGGGGACCGGTTGACCCTCGCCACGAGCTACGCGTCGTTGTCCCTGGCCGAGGCCGCGTTGCGGCCGCCGCCTCGGTCGGACGGGGCGTGGAGGCGGCAGAAGGGCGTCACCCTGGTCGAATTCGAGCTCGAGATGACATCGCGGGAACGAAGGATCTAGGACCGCTTTCGCTCGCGCCGTGCGGTCCGGCTCGATGAGCAGGTGGGCGGTTCACGCCAAGGCGGGCGATCGCGGCAGCACACGCCAACGGGGTCCATGGACGATCCGCCGTATAGTCGGGTTCATGGCGAGCTGGCGGCGGCTGCTCGGGTTCGTGGCGATTTCGATCGTCTCGCTCGTCGTTGCCCACAACCTCGTCTTCCTCCTCGCCTACGGCTCGGGCTTCGACGAAGCGCTCGCCCACAGCGGACACGACGGGGCGTGGGGCACGGCGGTCATCGCGGTCCTTTCGGCCGCGTTGACACTCACCGTCCTGGCCGCGTGGCGGCTGTATCGGCTCGGCATCGTCGCCCGATCGCTTTCCGCGGGCGAGGGCGGACTGCGGCCGGCTCCGACCGGCTTCGCTCGGCAGCTTCTCCGCCTGTGGGTCAGGCTGACCGCCGCGACGACGGTCCTGTTCGTCATCCAGGAGAACCTCGAGCACGGCCACATCGGCGAGTCGCTGCCCGGTCTCTCGGTCCTCGGATCGACGGCGTATCCGAATGCGGCCCTCGTGATCGCTGCGGTCGCCCTTGCCGTGGCGCTCGTCGTCGCCCTGTTCCGGGCGAAGCGCGACGTTCTCGTCGATCGAATCCTCGCCGCTCGAGCGCGCTGGCACCGGGCCTCGCGCATGGCCGGCCGAGCGGCTGTCTGGCTCGAGCGTCGACACGCCTCGCTCGTCGTCCATCAGTTTGCGGGCCGGGCGCCACCTCGCCTCCAGTCGACCTGACGGGTCGCACCGCGCTCGATCAACGGCTCGATCGCGCCGTCTGCCGACCGCGCTGCGCCCCACCCGGATCCGGCCGTCTCGCGGCCACGTGTTTCCTGGAGGATCACCATGCCCATCGATCGATCACGCCGTCTGGCCATCGCCCTGAGTGGGGCGCTCCTGCTCGTCGTCGCCACGGCCACTGCGGCGCAGGCTCACGTCCTCAAAGACTTCGGCGCGTACAGCGTCGCCCTCGGCTGGGTCACCGAGCCGACGTACGTCGGCCAGGTCAACGCCGTCCAGGTCGTCGTCAAGGACAAGCAGGGCAAGGCGGTGACGGACCTCGCGGACGGCGACCTCAAGGTCGTCGTGAGCGTCGGCGGCCAGCAGTCGGCGGCCCTCGAGCTCGTCAACAAGTTCGACCCGGACACCGGGCTCGGTGTGCCCGGCGATTACGAGGCCCCGATCACGCCCACGGCGCCGGGTGACTACACCTTCCACCTGACGGGTGCCATTCACGGCCAGGCCGTCGACGAGACGGCCACCTCGAGCGACTCCACGTTCAACTCGGCGATCGAGGCGACCGACATCCAGTTCCCGAACAAGCTGCCGTCGCTCACGGAGATCGCGACGAGTCTCGACCGCATCAACGCCCGGCTGTCGGCCCTGCCCTCGGCCGGAGCCTCGGCTGCGCCCGCGGCGACTGCCGACGCCGGCCTTGCCGACGCGGTCAGCGCGGCTCAGGCGTCGGCGACGCAGGCCCGCGACGCGGCGTCGAGCGCCCTCCTCGCCGGTCTCCTGATCGGGGGTCTCGGGGTCATCATCGGCGTCGCCGCGCTCCTCGTCGCCGTGCGCCGGACGCGGGCGGCCTGACTCGCGTGATCCGGAAGCGGCTCGGTCCGGGTGTCGGCGCCACCAGCCTCGCGCTGGTGGCGCTCCTCGCCCTGGCCGGGCCGGCCGGGGCCCACGCCCTTCCCCAGGCGTCGACCCCGGCGGCCGGCGCCACCCTCTCCACGCCGCCGACCACGGTTTCGATCTCGTTCGGCGAGCGACCGGATCCGGGGCTGTCGTCGATCAACGTCCTCGATTCCACCGGCTCGCCGGTCACGGCGGGCCCGACAAGGTCCTCGAGTACCGACCCGCTGACCCTCGAGGTGGCTCTGAAACCCCTGGCCGGCGGCGTCTACACGGTCGCCTGGCGGACGGTCTCGGCGATCGATGGCCATCGCGCGACCGGGTCGTTCGCATTCGGCCTGGGCACATCGCCGCCCGGCGCGGGGAGCAGCGCGGGCTCCGGGACGCTCCCACAACCGTCGTCCGGGCCGTCCGCTGCCGCGATCGTCGGGCGCTGGCTCCTCTACCTCGGCCTCGTCGCGCTCCTCGGCGTCGGCTTCTTCGGAGCGTTGATCGCGCCGGTTCCGTCGTGGGTCATCAGGCGCGTCCTGCCTGCGACGTGGCTCATCGCTGCGGCCGGCACGGCTGCGGTCATCGTCGATCAGCTGGCGGAAGCCGGCGTCGACCCGGGGCAGGTCTTCGCGACATCGTTCGGCCCGGCGATCGTGGAGCGTGTCGTTCCCCTCGCGATCGCCGGGCTGGCGGTGGGGTGGGCCGCGCGTGCACGGGGGCGCTCGGCGCCCGGTGCGAGCCAGCGATCGGTGCTGGTCGTCGTTGCGCTGGCGGCGGCCGGCGCCCTGCTTGCCGACGTCCTCTCGAGCCATGCGGCTGCGGGTCGCACTCCCGCGATCGATATTCTCGTCCAGGGCCTCCACGTGATCGCCGCGGGGTTGTGGATCGGCGGCCTGCTCGGGCTTCTCCTCGCCATGCGCCATCGCGACCCGGACGCGTCGACGGCGCGCGCCACGAAGCGGTTCTCCCGAATCGCGACCGCGGGAATCGCCGGCGTCGCGGTGACCGGCGTCGTCCGCGCCATCAGCGAGGTCGGAACGATCGACGCGCTGGTCGCCACCGACTTCGGGCGGCTCGTCATCGCGAAGACCGCGTTGCTCGCGATCCTGGCCGTCCTCGGGGCGATCAACCATTTCCGGAATGTCCCGGCCGCGGGTCGGGCTCTTCTCGGCCTGCGGCGCGTCGGATCGATCGAGCTTCTCGTCGGCGGAACGGCCGTGCTGCTGGCGGCGAGCCTCGTGAACCTCGCGCCACCGTCGTCCGTTGCCGCAGCTGGATCCGGACCCGTGGCGAGCCCGACGCCCGCGCCGCTGGTCATCGACGGCCATGACTTCGGCACCTCCGTCCGGCTCGGGCTCGAGGTCTCGCCGGGGCTGACCGGCTTCAACACCTTCAGGGCGACCGTGACCGATTACGACACGGGAGCCCCGGTCACGGCAGACGGCGTCACGCTCCGCTTCTCGATCCCGGCCCGATCCGATGTCGGCGGCTCAAGGCTCGACCTCGCCCCTGCCGGCCCGGGCGTCTTCAGCGCGACGGGCGGCAATCTCTCCCTCGACGGTGCCTGGCAGGTCACGGCGGTCGTGGCCCGTGGTTCGACCTCCGTCGAGGTTCCCCTGACGATCCTCGCGCAGTCAGCCCGGCAGCAGATCGACGTCAGCCGGGTCGCGGGAATTCCGACGATCTACACGGTCCACCTGACCGGGGGTCGTACCGTCCAGGTCTACCTGGATCCGGACAAGGCCGGTCGGAACGACTTCCACGTGACGTTCTTCGACGCGGCGGGAACGGAGCTGCCCGCGACGAACATCGGCGTCACGGTCGCGACGAGCGCCACCGCCGCGACGCCTCTGACCGTCCGGACTCTCGAGCCCGGCCATGTCGTTGCCACGCTCACGGTCCAATCCGTCTCCCAGATCTTTGCCATCGTCGCGACGGCGCCGAACGGAGACCAGCTCCGGGCGGAGCTCGTCATCACACCCGGTTCCTGATGAGGCTGTCCATGACCAGGTTCCTGTCCCGAGCCATTGCCCTCACGATCGTCCTCTCGATCGGCGGTTGCATGGGTCCTCCATCATCGACCAGTCCGGTGGCCACGGGCGGAGCGTCCGGCGCGACGGCGAGCGGACTGCGGCCCTCGTCGCCGGCCGTGGTTGCGATCGTCAAGCCGATATCGGGCGAGAGCGTGACGGGAACGAGCGTTCATGTCGCGCTGACTCTGACCGGCGCCCAGATCGTGCCTGCGACGACGACGAACATCAGCCCGGACAAGGGCCACGTCCACCTCTACGTCGACAATGTGCTCGTGTCGATGAACTACGGCCTGGAGCAGGATCTGCCCGTGCACCCCGGCACCTACGTGCTGAAAGCAGAGTTCGTCGCGGCGGACCACGCCCCGTTCAATCCGCGGGTCTGGTCGCCCGAGGTCTTCTTCACTGTCAAGTGAGACGCCGGTCCTCGCTCGCCTCGCTGCTCGCCGGCCTCGCCGTGATGGTCGTGGCGCAGCTGGCAGCGCCATTTGGTGGGCCGCCACTGTACGACGGGGTCGTCGTCCAGGAGCCCTACCGCTACCTGGTTCCCGGGCCGGGCCAGGCGGCCGGGCCGACCTCCTACCACGCATCGCTTCCCGTCCAGGGCACCAGCCCGCGGTTCGCCGCGGCCACGTCGGAGACTCCTCCGCAGGCCCAGCTGATCGCGCCACCCGGCGCGTTCGTCGTTCCACCCGGCGTGACATCGATCGTCGTCTCGATCGATCCGATCCCGGCTCCAACTGCCCCTGCGGATGGTTCGATCGCCGGCAACGCCTATCGCTTCGCCGTGTCCGACCCGGCTGGCACGCCGCTCGCGATCGACCCGGCGACCATTCCGACCGTCATCCTGCGGGCGCCCGATGGCGCGACGAACGCCTCCGTCGCGCACAGCTCGGGCGGCAGCTGGCAGCTCCTGACGACCGAGGCGACGGGCAACCCGGGCATCGTCTTCGCGAACGTCACGGAGCTCGGTGTATTCGCGGTGGTGATCCCCGCGGCTCCGGGGCTGCTTGGTCTCGACCCTGGAGCCGTGGCCGCGATCGCGGCGACCCTCGTGTTGGTGGTCGCGCTCGGCTTCTTCCTCGTCCGACGCCGACGGGTCGCGGTCGTCGTTCAGGCTCCCGCCGCCCGTCGTCGCGGCGGCGCTTCGACACGCGGCGCGGCCTCGAAGCGGGAGCGCAAGGCTCGCCGGCGAGGCGGCTCGCGGTGAACCGAATCGATACCCTCTGGCCCATGCATGCCCGATGTGGCAAGGAGTCGTGATGTCCGGTCGCGGACGCATCCACCCCGTTCTTCTCGTCGCAAGTCTCACCGCCTGCCTGATCGCGGCATGCGGCTCCTCGACTCGTCCCTCGCCCGCGGCGAGCGGCCCGACGGCGAGCGGCGGGACGGCGAGCGGCCCGACGGCTGATCCCATCCGCATCGGAGCCGTCTTTCCGCTCGCGGGCAACGCCGCCGGTCTCGCGAAGCAGGAGCTGGCCGGGGTGCAGGCCGCCGCGGACTTCGTGAACGGCGACGGCGGCATCGGCGGGCGGCAGATCGTGCTGGACGTCCGCGATCTCGAGTCGGGGGCGGATGCGCCGGCCGTGATGGGGGCGTTGAAGTCCGCCGGCGCCACCGTCGTCGTCGGGGCATACGCCTCCGCCCTGTCCATCCCGGCGAGCCAGGCAGCGAGCGACGCCGGACTCGTGTACTGGGAGGCCGGGGCCGTCGCCGACCGGCTCACCGGTCGCGGGCTCCCTCTCGTGTTTCGGGTCGGAGCCAGCGGGTCGAACCTGGGATCGAACTCCGCCGCATTCGCGGCCACCGAGCTCGCGCCACGCCTCTCGAAGGCGAGCGGTCAGCTGCGCATTGCGCTCGTGGCGGCAAGCGACGACTACGCGCAATCCGTCGCCGACGCGGCAGCCTCGCGTGCACAGCTCGCCGGCACGCCCGTCGTTCTCCGCACGACCTATGACCTCAATGCCCCGAACTTCCCGGAGGTGATGGGTCAGCTCCGCGACGCCCGACCCGATGTCGTGATCCTCGCCTCGCACATTCCGGACGGCGTCGCCTTCCGACGAGCGATGCTTGCCGCGAACCTTCACGTTGCTGCGCTGATCGGCTCGACGATGGCGGAGTGCGATCCGGACTTCGCGGGTGATCTTGGTCCGGATGCGGTCGGCATCTTCGCCTCGGACCGTCCGACCGGCGGATTCCAGCCGACAGCGCTCGAGCCCGCGGCTCGAGCGCTCTACGACCGGCTCGCCGCGGTCCGGGCGGCCGCCGGCGCGGCCTCGCAACCGACCCGCGGCTACGGTTCCACCCTTCCGTCGGCCAGCCCACCCGAATACACGATCAGCGGGCCGGTGGAGGCCGGAAGCGCGACGGCCGGCCCGAGCGAGGAGGCCCTGTCGGGCTTCTCCGCGGCGTGGGCGCTCTTCCACGACGTGCTGCCCGCGGCGGCCCACTCGGGTGGGCTGGATGCGGGTGGCGTTGCCGCCGCGGCGCGATCGATCGACCTTCCGGTGGGTTCGCTCCCGAACGGGGCCGGCGTGCGGTTCGCGTCCGATCCCGCGACGCTCGGCCAGAACGAGCGAGCCGCGGCCGTGATCTGGCAATGGCAGGCGGTGCGCTCCTACACGTTCGTCTGGCCCCCGACCTACCAGACCGGCGAGATCGCATTCGTGCCGCTCGCCCGATGACCGCGATCGCGCTCCGATCGCCCGGTCGGGTCGGGCGTCCCGCATTGATCGTCGCCGGCCTCGCCGGGGTTGTGGGGCTGCGATGGGCCGCGACGGTGACCGGGTTCACCGGCCCGGTGGCGATCGGTGGCGGCTTCGGGATCGCGCTGCTGGGCGTCGTCGTCGCGAGTGGCTGGCGGCCCGCGCCGATCCACCGGCCTTCGACTCTCGTCGGTCTGGCCGTCGGTCTTGCCGGCGGCGCCGTCCTGGTCGTCCTCGCGATCGCGACGCGGTCGGACCGTCTTCCATGGCTCGCGCCGGCAGCGGCCTTCGGCCCATGGGCGGTCGCCACGGTCCTCGTCGCCACGGCCGAGGAGCTCGTCCTGCGCGGCGCGTTGCTCGATGCGCTGGAGGGGAGCGTCGGGACGGGGAGCGCGGTCCTGATCACGAGTGTCGCGTTTGCCCTGATGCACGTGCCGTTGTACGGCTGGCATGTCGTTCCGCTCGATCTGGGGGTCGGTCTCTGGCTCGCCGGCCTCCGTCTCGGGACGGGCGGGGTCGTGGCGCCGGCCGTTGCCCACGCGATCGCCGACCTCGCGACCTGGTGGCTCTGAGTGGTTCATCGACTCGCCGGGCCGGTGCTTGGCGGCGGCCTGGTCCTCGTCGTGCTGGCGCGGGTCCTCATTCCAGGCGCGCCGCCGCTGTACGACGGGGTGGTACCGATCGAGCCGTACGTCTGGCTCGAGCCGCCGCCGGGCGATCCCGGCGGCGCAAAGGGCGCGAGCGCGGACATCCCGGTCCGCGGGACGACGGTCGGGCTCGTGGCGGTGGCGACCCCGGAGCTCGAGCCCCAGGCCCAGGTGTTCGCTGAGCCCGGCGGATTGACTGTCGCCTCGGGCGCTCGCACGGTCAAGGTCTCGATCGAGCCCGTTCCGTCCGAAGGCGAGCCGGCCCAGGGACACGTCGACGGCAACGTCTACCGCATCAGCGTCACCGACGATCGAGGCAGGCTCGTGACGGCACCCGCGGCCGCCCGCGTGAGCGTCGTGCTGCGCGCGAGTGACCCAGCTCAGGCCGTCGCGACGATCGACCGCTTCTCCGGCGGTTCGTGGCAGCCGCTGAAGACCTCCGCAAGCGGCTTCGCCGGGACGTTCCTGGCCGTGGTGACGAGCTTCGGTGACTTCGCGGTTGTCGTCCCGGGTGCCGCTCCGACCGGATCCGGGAGCGGCTCGTCGTCGCCGTCCGCCTCGGTGCCGGTTTCGGGCTCTGCGGGCGCGCTCTCCTCGGGCCAGCCCGCCTCGGCCCCGGCTTCGTCCGTGCCAATCCTTCCACCGTCATCGGGTGGAGACGGACTCGGACTCGCCGGCTGGCTGCTCATCGCTCTCGTCGTGGTCGCCGTGGTGATCGCGATCGTCGGCTACCGTCTCGCGAGGACGAACCGGCCCCAACGCCAGCCCTATCGAGGGGCGCACCCAAGGCGGCGCCGCTGAGGGGGCGAATCCGAAACGCCCGCAACCGATTGGGTCGATCGCGGGCGTCGGGGCGACGATGAACGTGATTCCGAGAAGGCGACCTCGCCCGGTGGGGCGGGGTCGTCACGTCGGCTGCGTTACTTCTTGATCTGGCCGCCCTGACCCTCGGTGTCATCGTCGGTGAACTTCTTCACCTGGCCGCCCTGACCCTCGGTGTCATCGTCGGTGAACTTCTTCACCTGGCCGCCCTGGCCCTGGGTGTCGTCATCGTCGGTCAGCTTCTTCATCTGGCCCTGGCCCTGGGTATCGTCGTCGTCGGTCAGACGGGCCTCGTCCGGACCGATCGCCGACGTCCGGTGCCCCGCAGAATCGGGACCCATCCCGGTCTTCTCGTCTTCGCTCATCGTGAGCCTCCTTCGGTGCGCTCCCGTTTCGGAAGCGCCTGATCGAACGGTAGGGCAGCCGTCAATCGCCGCCTATCTCATTGGTGACAATCGTCGCGAAGGATGGCCTGCGATCAACCGCCTACGCGGCTACCACTCGCCTCGACGCTCGAGCGCCGGCAGGTCGAGGATGACGATCTCGCGGCCGTCGAGCCGGATCATCCCGTCATCGACGAGCTCGCCGAGATGGACGTTGACCCGCTGCCGGCTCCCGCCGACCATCGACGCGAGGTCCGACTGCGAGCGGGGGCCAGGGAGTCGGATCTCGCCGTTCGGCGCCGGTTCGGTGGTCCTGGCAACCTCGGAGAGGCGCGAGGCGATCCGGCCGCAGAGATCGAGGAAATGCAGCTCGCCGAGGTAGCTCGTGGCGCGCCGGAGCTCGTGGGCGAGCGCGCCGAGGACGCTCTGCCGGAATGCCGCATCGGATTCGAGCAGATCGTTGAAGGCCTGACGGGGCAGCCGCAGGAGGACGGTGTCCTCGACGGCGGTCGCGGTCGCAGAACGGGGCGCACCGTCGACCAGGACGAGCTCGCCGAAGGTCTCCCCGGCCCGCACCTCGCCGATGATCGCCTCTCGGCCATCGATCGACTGGGCAAAGATCTTCACAGCCCCACTCTCGACGAGGTAGAGCGCCTCGCCGTCATCGCCTTGCGAGAAGACGACCTGGCCATGGGAGAACGGCACCGGACGGAGCGCTCTCGCGACCTCTTCGAGGCGGGCCGGCGCAAGAACCCGAAACAGCGCGGCCTTTCGGAGCGCCGTCCGGGCGAACTCGAGCCGATCCGGATCCAACCTGGACGCGCCCCCTGGAATGCCCATCAATGAGCCTCCGTCGGGGCCTGGTCAGCCTGGTGCGGCCGTCCCGTCATCGACACGGCCGCGAGAACCGCTTTCAGCTCGAACGTCGTCAGCTGTGGGTGCTTGCTCTTGATCAGAGCGGCAAGCGCTGCGATGTGGGGCGCCGCGAAGCTGTTGCCCGACGCGGTCACCTGGGCGCCTCCCTGCCACGCGACCGGCACGTTCACGCCCCACGCGCCGAACTCGACGGGCGGGGCCGGATTGTAGAAGTACGTCCAGGGGTCCGGGATGTCGTGCGAGGCGACGGAGACCACCGACGAGAAGAGCGAGGGATAGCTCGGCTGCCCCGGCGTGTTCGAGGCCGAGCAGATC
>DATAQF010000259.1:0-7299 GCA_036264795.1 Candidatus Limnocylindrales bacterium
CTACTTCCAGCGCTGGCCGGCTTCGAGGACGAGTGCCGAGCTGGCGATCGCCGAGAGGACGAGCAGGACGCGGAACGCCTGGAGCTTCAGTGTCTTCATGGGGCGGGTCCTTCCTTCGCGCGCACTGCCGTTGCGCGGAAAGGGACCGTACGGCGGGTCCCGCAGGACCGGAATGGGCCATGAGTACTGGGTCCCATTGCCTCATCAGTACCGTCCCGAACGGAAGCAGGGCGCCGACGAGCCGATCGGTGGTGCGCCCACGCGACGCGCCCTCGGCGTCAGCCGAGCCGGTCGGGGTCCGTGACGGGCGCCGCGCGCCGGACGAGGATGGCCTGGAGCTGCTCGACGTGATCGGCGAGGTGGCTCACGAGGAAGGTTTCGAGCGACGCGGCGACGGTCAGCTCCCCTCGAGTCGAGTGGAGGCCGCGCCGCTCGAGGTCGTCGGCCGTCAGGCCCGCAAGGAGGTCCTCGACCCGCGGCAGGTGGGCGGCAATCCGATCGAGGAGGTCGCCACACGCCAGCTGCCGGTCGGCGGCGATCCGGCCGAGCCGGCTCGGGTCGGTCGAGACCCGTCCGAACGGGGTCGCCTCGGCGGGATCTCCCGCGAGGATCTGGCGGATCTGCGTCGCCCAGTAGGGGAGCATCTCGTTGACGTGGGCGAGGACCTCGCGCGGTCCCCACTCGGCCTCGGGCTCGGTGCCGTAGGCCTCGCTCAGCGACCACGGCTCCCCGCCGACGAGCGGATCGCGGAGGGCAAGAAGTGCGGATCCGGCCCGGCGAAATCGGTCCTCAAGGTCGTTCATGCCGCCAGTCTGGCACGGCGGGCGTAGCATGGGTGGCCAAACCAGAGCGGTCCCGGCCGACGCGCCGGGCCTGGCCGTAGCCGGGAATGCCGCTCCCGCCCGAGGCTCGCGCCCGGTGGTCGGTCGAGCCTCCTGCAGGTCGCATGGAGACCGACGATGACCGACACGATCGCTCGGGGAACGGCCAACCAGGCCGGCGCCCACATCAACAAGAACGCCTACGACGAGGCCCAGGACTTCCTCCCGCTGAAGGGCATCGACTACGTCGAGTTCTGGGTCGGCAACGCACGACAGGCGGCCCATTACTTCCGCGCGCTCTGGGGGTTCACACCGATCGCGTACGCGGGCCTCGAGACGGGCGTTCGCGATCGAACGAGCCATGTGATGCGCCAGAACGACATCACGATCGTCCTGACCGGCGCCCTGTCCCCCGACGGCGAGATCGCCGAGCACGTCCATCGCCACGGCGACGGCGTCCATGACATTGCCTTCGGGGTCGACGACGTTCGCTCCGCATGGCGGGAGACGACGAGCCGGGGCGCACGGTCGTATCTCGAGTTCGCCGAGGCCGGATCCGAGGACGATGGGCTCTTCCGGCGGAGCGCGATCCACACCTACGGCGAGGTCATCCACTCGTTCGTCGACCGGAGTGACTTCCACGGACCGTTCGCGCCCGGATTCCGGAAGGTGAAGAAGCCGGCCGCGGCGGCGACGGGCATGAACCTGCTCGAGATCGATCACTGCGTCGGCAACGTGGGACTCGGCGAGATGGACCAGTTCGTCGCGTTCTACCGCGACGTCATGGGCTTCGCCCAGCTGATCCATTACGACGACAAGGTCATCCACACCGAGTACAGCGCCCTGATGTCGAAGGTCATGACCAACGGCAACGGGCGGGTCAAGTTCCCGATCAACGAGCCGGCGACCGGCAAGAAGAAGAGCCAGATCCAGGAGTTCCTCGACTACTACCTGGACTCGGGGACACAGCACATCGCCCTCCGGACCGAGGACATCGTGGGGACCGTCCGCAGGCTGCGCGAGCTCGGCATCGAGTTCCTCGGCATGCCGCACGCCTACTACGAGCAGCTCGCCGACCGCGTCGGCGACGTCGGCGTTCCAATCGAGACCCTCGAGGAGCTCGGCATCGAGGCGGACCGGGACGAGGAGGGCTTCCTCCTCCAGATCTTCACCCGACCGATCCAGGACCGCCCGACCTTCTTCTTCGAGATCATCGAGCGGCACGGCTCGCGCGGCTTCGGGGTCGGCAACTTCAAGGCGCTGTTCGAGGCGATCGAGATCGAGCAGGCTCGGCGCGGCAACCTCTAGCCATGCCGGCCGTGGCCGACCTCGTCGAACCGGAGTCGCTCCAGAAGCGAGCCGGCGAATACCTGTACCGAGCCGGCGAGGTGTTGCGGGAGAACGGTCGCGTCCGGATCGTGGAGCTCGTGCCGATGCGCGTGATCGCGGATGTCAACGACGTCGAGACACGGTCCGTCGTGCTGGAGGCCGATGGCGCCCTGCGAGCGAGCTGCGATTGCGGCCAGCCATCAGCGGACGGGCTCTGTCCGCACATCGTCGCGGTCGCGATCGAGACCTGGCATCGGGCGCAGCGCTGACGTTGATCGTCACTCTCCGGAAACGATCCGGAGACGGGGCGTCCCGAATCCGTCGGCGGCACTCTCCGGCGCCCGTCCAAGACCGGCGCCCTCGGCCAGGAGGGCCTCGAACGCGCCGGCGCTGATCGGCCGCGCGAAGAGATAGCCCTGGCCGAAGCGGCATCCGATGTCGCTCAACCAGCGCGCCTGCTCCGGCTCCTCGATCCCCTCGGCAATGACCTCGAGGTTGAGCGTCCGGCCGAGATCGACGATCGCTCGTGCGATCGCCGAGCCGCCCGCGCCCGCGGCGGACACGAAGGACCCGTCAATCTTCAGGATGTCGATCGGGAAACGCTGGAGGTAGCTCAGGGACGAGTAGCCGGTCCCGAAGTCGTCGATCGCGAGATGGCAGCCCAGCTCCCGGAGCCCCTCGAGACAGGCGATCGTCGCCTGGGTCCGCCGCATCAGGCTGCTCTCGGTGATCTCGAGGATGAGACTCGCCGGTGGGAGCCCGGTCTCCGCAAGAATCGAGTCCACCGTGCCGACGATGTCGTATTCGCGGAACTGCCGGGCGGACAGGTTGACGCTGATCCGGAGATCCGACCGCCCGAGACGGATCTGCCAGTCGTGCGCCTGACGGCACGCCTCGCGGAGGACCCACCGCCCGATCGGGACGATGTCGCCGGTTTCCTCGGCGAGGTCGATCCACTCCCCCGGCATCAGGACCGGGCCGTCGCTGGGCTGCCAGCGAACGAGGGCCTCGACGCCGACGATGCGCTCGTCCGCGAGGTCGACGATCGGCTGGTAGTCCAGGCGGAGCTCGTCGCGCTCCTCGACGCCGCGCAGCCGTGCCGCCTGGGCGCTGCGCTCGGCGGCCACCTCCCGCAGGGCCGGCTGGAAGACCACCGCGCCGCCACGCGCGGACTGCTTCGCCGCGTACATCGCGAC
The DNA here is from genome assembly GCA_036264795.1 of Candidatus Limnocylindrales bacterium. Classification (GTDB taxonomy): domain Bacteria; phylum Chloroflexota; class Limnocylindria; order Limnocylindrales; family CSP1-4; genus CF-46. The sequence goes on from DATAQF010000259.1 coordinate 3,347, forward strand.
ATCGGCATTCCGCAGCAGCTCGTCGGTCGTCTCGCCGCCGACACCGCCGAGCGCGACACCGATGCTGGCCGCGACCCGGACCGTCGGGTGGCCGAGGGGCATGGGCTGCCGCAGCGCCTCGGCGAGCCGCATCGCGACGGCGAGGGCGTCCGCCTCGTCGACGACATCCTCCACGAGCACCGCGAACTCGTCGCCCCCAAGACGCGCCGCCGTATCCGACGGGCGGATCGTCTCGGTCACCCGTCCGGCGGCGGCGGTCAACACCTCGTCGCCGCGGGCGTGGCCGTGGGTGTCGTTGAGGGTCTTGAAGTCGTCGAGGTCGATGAAGAGGATCGCAACCAGCCCGCCGTTGCGGCGGGATCGCTCCACCGCATGCTCGACGCGATCCCGGAACAGGACGCGATTCGCGAGGCCCGTCAGCCCGTCGTGGAGCGCCTGATGGCGAATCTCGTCGTAGAGACGGGCATTCTCGAGCGCCATGGCAGCCTCGCCGGCGAGCATCGTGGCGAGCTCCACCGATCGCTCGTCGAATGCCGCCGGGCGCGCGGAAGTCACCTCCACGAGGCCGATCGTTCGTCCCGCGGCGATGAGCGGGATCATCGCCATCGATCGCTGGTGGATCGAGAGAAGGTAGCGAACCTCGGCCGCGTCGGCCGTGGGGTCGTCGACGTCGATCCGGACCGGTCGCTGCTCGAAGAGCACGACCTTGGTCGCCGGGAAACCGTCGAGCGCATAGCTCGCGTTGAGGACCGCTCGACGCTCCGCCGGGTGGTAGCCGAGCGTGACGACCCGATCGGTTGCCCGATCGAAGTAGCTGAGCGCGCAGTCGTCGGCACCGACGGCCCGCGCGATGTGCACCGCGATGCGGTCGCCGACCAGGCGCGGATCGAGCGTCTCCGCGAGGTCGCCGGACATCAGGACGACGCTTCGCAGATCGGCCGCCGTGTCCTTGAGGCGGCGGCTCACCTCCCACAGGAACATGACGAGCAGCGAGTAGGCGAGGACGAGGGTGACGAACGCGATCGCCGACTGGCTCGTCTCGGGGAGGCGGCTCCCGGCCGGCATGAGCCGGCTGACCAGCTCGCTCCACGCCGCGGCGAGGCCGCCGAGCACCAACAGTCGGAGCACGATGCGCGTCGGAACGATCGGGGTCACGATGACGGCCGGGACGAGGGACGCGATCGCCATCGCTGGCGCGATCGAAGGCTGGAGGATGGCCGCGAGGCCGATCAGCGCCAGCGTCACCGTCGCGATCCGGATGATCGCCGATTCCTGGTTCGGGCCCCGGAGCGCCGAGTCGCGACTGGCGACCCACAGGCCGTAGACCGCCGCGGCGGAGCCGAGGGCGATTGCCCGCGGCTCGCCGTAGACGAGGCCGGCGATCCACTCGAGGAGACCCGCCGAAAATGCCACGATCGCGATGAGCCGGACCAGTGCGGAGAACACGCCGGCTCCGCCCGTGGCGCCCGAGCGCTCACGGTGCTGCGCGGCGCGCAGGTGTGCTGACGGTGACGCGGATGCGGGCTCCGCCGCCGCGTCAGACGGACGGGACGTCATCTGGGGTTCACCGTGACATCGGAGATCGGGTGATGGCATCCCCCGAATGACGGCGCGACCACGAACGTTCGGGGGAGTCGACCTACACTCCCGCCATGATCGAAGCCGGCCCGCCTTCCCGGTGAAGCTCGCCCACGTTCGGGATCGTCGCGGTCCGGCCGGTGAACCGTGGCGCCTCGTGGCGGCCGTCGGCGAAGGCAGCCCGGAGCGGTGGCTCGAGCTGGAGACGGCCCGCCGTCGCGCGGTGGCGGCCGACACTCGTCTTGCCCACAACAGCATCCTTCATCGCCGCCCGATCGCGACGCTCGACGACCTCCTCCAGGCGGGTATCCGGATCGACGCTCTCCGCGACCTGGTCGACGGCTTCCGGCCTCGCGACGAGGAGGACGACGCGATCGCCGACGGCACCGACCTCGTGTTCGGGTCGCCGATCCTGCGCCCGCCGTCGCTGCGCGACTTCTACGCCTTCGAGGGGCATGTCCGGGCGATGTGGCAGCGCCGCGGCGGCGAGGTGCCGGAGGCGTGGTACCGCCTGCCGGTCTTCTACTTCAGCAACGTGTCCGAGATCCGCGGCCCCGACGAGCCTGTCTGGTCGCCGGCCGCGTCGTCCGAGCTGGACTACGAGCTCGAGGTCGCCGCGCTCATCGATACGCCGGCCGTTGACCTTCCGGCCGAGCGTGGCGGCGAGGCGATCGGCGGCTTCACGATCTTCAACGACTGGTCGGCCCGCGACCTCCAGCGCGAGGAGACGACCGTCAGGCTCGGACCGGCCAAGGGCAAGGATTTCGCCTCCTCGCTCGGGCCGTGGCTCGTGACGCCGGACGAGCTGGCGAGTGCGATGGTGACTGACGGACGAGGTCCGGAGCTTGCGATGACGGCCGAGGTCAATGGGTCCGAGACCTCGCGTGGGCGGTGGTCCGATGCGCAGTTCTCCTTTGGCGAGATGGTCGCCCGCGCGTCGGCAGACGCGCGCCTGCGTCCAGGTGACCTCCTCGGTTCGGGGACGGTCGGGAGCGGTTGCCTGCTCGAGGTCAAGGACGTGACGCTGGGCCGGTATCTCGAGCCCGGAGACGAGGTCGTCCTCCGGGTCGAGCGGCTGGGCGCGCTCCGGACCCCGATCGTCGACCGTCCGGTGGCTCGGCGGTGAACGCCTCCGGAGCGCGCACGGCGCGGGCGCCCGGCCCCGCCACGGAGCTCACCTTTCCCGTCCTCCCTCTGGCGGTCGACACCCCGCGGGTGATCCTCGACCTCGCCCGACTCGACGCGAACATCGACCGACTGCAGCGCGAGATGGATCGACGCGGGATCGCCCTGCGGCCGCACGCCAAGACCCACAAGAGCGTCGCGGTGGCGCGGCGCCAGATGGCCGCCGGTGCTCGCGGGCTCACGGTCGGTACCCTCGGCGAGGCCGAGGTCTTCGCGGCCGCGGGGATTCCGGACCTGCTGCTCGCGTACCCGCTCTGGGCGGCAGGATCCAAGGCCGCTCGCCTCCGATCGCTCCACGAATCGGATCCGGAGCTGCGGGTCGGCGTCGATTCCGTGGCCGGCGCCCGTCACCTGGCCGCTGCCGTCAGCGGCTCGAGCCGGCCGCTGCGCGTCCTGGTCGAAATCGATCCCGGTCTCCACCGAACCGGCGTCGCGACCCCCGACGACGGCGTCGAGGTTGCGCACGCCGCGGCCGTTGCCGGACTGGTCGTCGAAGGCGTCTTCAGTCACGGCGGTCACGGCTATCGGCCGGGCGCGGCTGGCTCCGCCGGGGCCGACGAGATTCGGGCGCTCTCGGCGGCCGCTGAGGCTCTTCGCACAGCCGGCTACCCGATCGAGGTGGTCAGCGCGGGTTCGACGCCAACGATGCTGACGGCGGCGACAGGACCTGTGACCGAGATCCGGGCGGGGACGTACGTATACGGCGACCGTCAGCAGTGGGTTCTCGGCGCGATCGCCGCCGAGGCCTGCGCGGTCGCCGTCGCCGCGACGGTCGTCTCGACATTCGAGGATCGGATCGTCATCGATGCCGGCGCGAAGGCGTTGACGAAGGACCGCGCCGACTGGCTCACCGGCTATGGCGCGATCGTCGGCTACCCGGAGCTCGTCATCGAGCGGGTCAACGACTACCACGGCGTCGTCAGCGCGCCCCCCGGCGTCGATCGGCCGGCTCTTGGCGACGTCGTCGCGGTCATTCCGAACCACATCTGCCCGGTCATCGACCTAGTCGACTCGGTCGTTGCCTTTGCCGGCGACGGATCGGTCGCTGAGTGGCCGGTCGACGCCCGCGGCCGGAGCGGCTGACCGTGGCCGACTCCACGCTCGCAGTGACGATCGAGCCGATGACGGTCGACGACGGCCCCTCCGTTCTCGCGATCTACGGCCAGGGCATCGCGTCCGGGGTCGCGACG
>DATAQF010000311.1:0-3768 GCA_036264795.1 Candidatus Limnocylindrales bacterium
CCGCGGAACACGTTCGCCGGAAGCTGCCCTCGATGTACGAGCAGTTCAAGGAGCTCGCGGACGTCGACATCACGGCGGGGCCGATGGAGGTCGGCCCCACGACCCACTACATCATGGGCGGTGTCCGCGTCGATGCCGAGACGGGCGCGACCACGCGACCGGGCCTGTTCGCGGTCGGAGAGGTGTCCGGTGGCATGCACGGCGCAAACCGGCTCGGCGGGAACTCGCTCTCGGACCTGCTCGTGTTCGGCCAGCGAGCCGGCGCGGCCGCGGCGGCGGCCGCCGCCGCGGAATCCGACGTTGCCTATCTCGACCCGACGGCCGTCCAGGCGGCCGCCGCCGAGCTGGCCGCGCCGCTCGAGCCCGGATCGGGGGAGGATCCGCACCGGCTCCACGAGGACCTCCAGGAGCTGATGCAGACCAGGGTGGGCATCTTCCGGACCGAGGAGGACCTCGACGAGGCGATCGCGACGTTGGGCTCGCTGCGCGCCCGCTGGCCGTCGATCCGGATCGGCGGGGGACGGGCCTACAACCCCGGCTGGGGCCTGGTGTACGAGCTGCGCAACATGTTGATCGTCGCCGAGGCGATCGCCCGCAGCGCCCGGCAGCGACAGGAGAGTCGAGGCGCCCACAGCCGAATCGACTTCCCGGATCCCGATGAGTCCTGGGGCAGGCTGAACAGCGTCGTGCGCCTCGCCGGCGACGCGATGGAGGTCGGAACGACGCCGTTGCCGGCCCTGTCGGATGAGCTCCGGCAGCTCATCACGAAGGAGTGACCTGATGCCCGACATGCACCTCAGCGTCTTCCGCGGGACACCGACGACCGAGGGAACGTTCGTCGATTACGACGTGCCCGTCGAGGAGGGGATGGTCGTCCTCGACGCACTCCACTGGATCCAGGCCCACGAGGCGCCGGATCTGGCGGTTCGCTGGAACTGCAAAGCCGCGAAGTGCGGATCCTGCAGCGCGGAGGTCAATGGTCGCCCGAGCCTCACCTGCAAGACGCGGCTCTCGGACTTCGACGAGGCGGAGACGATCACGGTCGAGCCGATGCGGGCCTTTCCGCTCATCCGCGACCTCGTCACGGACGTCTCCTGGAACTACGAGGTGAACAAGCACATCCCGCCCTTCCAGCCCCCGGCCGACGAGCCGCAGGAGACGTGGCGCTGGCAACAGGAGGACATCGAGCGAGTCCAGGAGTTCCGGAAGTGCATCGAGTGCTTCCTCTGCCAGGACGTCTGTCATGTCCTTCGCAACCATGAGACCGAGCAACCGTTCATGGGCCCCCGGTTCCTCGTCCGGAGCGCCGGTCTCGAGATGCATCCGATCGACACGGCCGATCGGACGCGCCACCTCAAGGACGAAGGCGGGATCGGGCTGTGCAACATCACGAAATGCTGCACCGAGGTCTGCCCCGAGCACATCAAGATCACCGACAACGCGATCATCCCGCTCAAGGAGCGCGTCGCAGACAAGTACTACGACCCGATCCAGATCGTGTGGCGAAGGCTCCGCGGAGGTGGCGAGGACGAATCGCCGACGCCGACGATGCCCGCGCTGCGGGGACCGGGCGCATCGACGCCTCCGGACGGAGCCGCGGGCTGAGCCGCTCGAACCGGGACGACGAGGCGACGCTCTGGCCGACGGCGCCCACGGAGACGGCCAGCGGGCGACTTCGCCGCCTGATCATCCGGACCGACGGCGCGGCCCGCGGCAATCCGGGGCCGGCGTCGGCCGGCGCTGCGCTCATCGACGCCTCGCGTCCCGACGCGCGCGACCCGCGCGCCCGACCGGACGCCTCGATCTCGGAGTTTCTCGGCGTCCAGACGAACAACGTCGCGGAGTACACGGCCGTCGTCCGGGCGCTCGCGCTCGCCCGGGAGCTGGGGGCCCGCGAGGTCGACCTGCTTCTCGACTCGAAGCTCATCGTTGAACAGCTCGCCGGCCGATGGCGAGTCAAGGACGCAAAGCTGATCCCGCTCTGGGAGACCGCTCGCCGCACGCTCCGAAGCTTCGAGCGATGGTCGGCGACCCACGTTCCCCGCGCCCAGAACTCCGTGGCCGACGCGCTGTGCAACGAGGCGATCGACCGGGTCGCGGCGGGCGGCCCGCCGATCGTCGTGGTTCGGCCGAGCGACTGAGCGGCGGGCGCTCGAGTCCGCCCGTCCCGAATCCGACGGTCGACGGAGTCGCCGATCGGCGGCGGTAGAATGCGACGGTCAGCGAGGCGGTCGGATGGCTGCGCGCCACGTCGGGGGCGACCCATGACGAGCGTGAGGAAAGTCCGAGCTCCTCAGCGCAGGGTGGCGGGTAACGCCCGTCCGTCGTGAGACGAGGACCAGTGCCACAGTGACGATGCCGACCGCCGGCGCGAGCCGGCGGTCGGAGTGAAACGCGGCAAACTCCACCCGGAGCAAGGCCAAATAGGAGGGCGCAACCCGTGCGGGGCAACCCGTCGGGGGAGAGGTGCGCTGCCCAGCCCTCGGGTCGGCCGCATGAGCCGTCGGGCAACCGGCGGCCCCAGATGGATGGCCATCCTCGCCTGACGCCTTGGCGTCGGGTGGGACAGAACTCGGCTTACAGACCGCCTCGCTGACGGTCCTTCGCTCCGGTTCGTCCCGCGGCGATCATGCGGCGGCGCCGGCTGCGCTGGGTGCCTGGGCGCTCAGTCCTCGTCCGGGCGGAACGTGTGGGGGGCCGTGCAGGAGTTGCAGATCGGCGTGGCCGCGTCGAGCGTTCCCAGGGGGATCGGCACGCGGCGGTCGGGCAGCAGGCACTCGACGTCGTAGAGCCGCTCGGCGCCGCTCTCGATCTGGATGAGCCGACGGAACGTGCAGCGCTTGATCCGCTGCGGGGCGAGCCGATACGGATCGGGCTCGCTCTTCACCATCGGAAGCGGGAGTGCCATGAACGCGGACATGCCTCGGGAAGGGCTGGTCTGAACGAGAATGGGGGTGAGGCGGCGGACTCTAGCATCGCTTCGATCGCCACGACAACATCCTAAACGTACTAGACTCCGCGCCGACCAGGCGGTTCGAGCGCGGAGGGCCGGTGGAACAGCGCGTGGGGACGACGCCGGACCCTCTCGATCCGTCGACCGACGAACCCGCTGCGCCATTCCTTCCCGCCATCGAGGTCGGGCCGGCCGACGAACACCACGTCTGCCCCTTCCTCGCGCTCGAGGAGCCGGATGGCCGGCTGGCAGCTGCGGGTGGCCGACCGGATCCCGCCCATCGCTGCATCGCGCTGGGCGACCCCCAACCCCAGTCGGACCGGCAGCAGGGGCTCGTCTGCCTCACGGCCGGCCACGTCAACTGCCCGCGATTCCTGCGCGGCGTGCTCCTCGCCGGCGCACCGCCACCGACGCCCACGCGCCAGCCCATCTCGATCGCGGTGATCGGCTCCGCCCTCGTCCTTGCCGCCGCCCTGGCCGTGTCGTTCGGGTTCCTCGTCGTCCGCGGCGGCTTCGACCTGCCGCTCGTCACGTCCGGGCCGTCGCAGGTGGCCGTCGTGGGCCTCGCGTCGGCGTCCCCGTCCGCTCCGATGGCGACGGCGGAGCCCACGCCGACCCCGTCACCGAGTGCGCCTCCGTCCGCGAGCCCCGCTCCATCTCCAAGCCCGAGCTCGACACCCACGCCCACCACAACACCGGCTCCCACCGCCCGACCCACGGCGCGCCCGACCCCGGCTCCGACCAGCGATCGCTTTGCCCTGCTGACCCGGTGTCCGGGCACTTCGGATTGCTGGATCTACACGATCCGATCGGGG
>DATAQF010000021.1:0-5381 GCA_036264795.1 Candidatus Limnocylindrales bacterium
GGCGATGTTGGCCACCGCGTCCTCCGAGAAATCCGCTGTCGAGCGCCGGATCGGGTGTTTGCCGACGACGTTGCCAGCGGGTGTTCGAGCGATCGTCGGGCGATCCTACAACCGTCGGAGCCGTCCGAACGGTCGGCGCCCACTCGGCCACCTGGCGAGGAGAGATCGCGCCTCCGGTCGGCTACGCTCCGCGAGGTGGACCGCGCGATCGACGCCGAGGAGCTGCTCGACGGGCCACTCGACGACTCCGACGCTCTCGCGGCCAATCTCCGCGACCTCGCTCGGATCAACCGCCTGAGCGGCGGCGGGCAGCTATCCCTTCGTGCCGTCCGGGCCCTCGGCCACGCGGGCTCGATCCTCGACGTCGGGACCGGTGGCGCGGACATTCCGGCCCTGCTCCTGGCCGACGCCCGTCGGAGCGGACGACGCCTTGCCGTGACGGCGACCGACAGCCGTCAGGAGGTTCTCGATGCCGCGCTCGCCGTCCGGCCGTCTCTCGCCGCCATGCCCGATCTGACCCTCGCGGTTGCCGACGGCCGTCACCTCCCCTACCCGGGCGCCGCCTTCGACATCGGGCACGCCTCGCTCGTCCTCCACCACCTCGACGAGCGCGGCGCGGTCGAGTTCCTCACCGAGCTCCGCCGGGTGGCCCGACTCGGGGTGGTCGTCAACGACCTCGCCCGGGGCCGGTGGTTCTGGCTCGGGGCGATGATCGTCACGCACACGTTCGCAGCGAGCCGGTTCACCCGGCGGGACGGGCCGCTGTCCGTGCGGCGGGCCTGGACCCAAGCCGAGATGATCGAGCTCATGCGCCAAGCCGGGATCGCGCCGGTTGCAACGTTCTCAGGATTCGCCCACCACCGCTACGCGATCGCGGCACGCTGATGGGACCGGTCGAGCGACGGGAGGTCGTCGTCGTGGGCGGCGGGCCGGCCGGCGCCGCCGTGGCGATCGGCCTCGCCCGACGCGGCCGCGATGTCCTCGTCCTCGAACGAGCCCCCTCCTGGCACTGGCGCGCCTGCGGCGTGTTCACCTCGCCTGCGGCGATCGCGGCGCTCCGCCGCCTCGGCCTCGAAGCGACGGAGCTGGAGGCCGTGGCCCGGCCGGTCCCTGCGATGCGTGTCGAAACGGCTTCCGGAACCCGATTTCGACTGACCTACGGCGACGACGGATCCCTTCGATCGCCCGCGGTCGGACTGGACCGGTCCCGGCTCGACCCGCTCCTCCTCGCGCGGGCACGGGAGGCCGGCGCCGAGGTTCGCGAGGGCGCGGCCGTCCGCGAGGTCGAGGCCGGCGAGGGCCGGGTCGAGCTGGCCGACGGGGCGACGATCGAAGCCGCGATGCTCGTCGGCGCCGACGGCATCCGATCGGTCGTCGCCCGCCACGCCGGAGTCGTTCGCGCCGCGGTTCTCTCACCGCGGACGGGTCTGACCTTCCACGTCGCGGATCCATCGCCGGCCGTCGCCCGCGACGCGCGAATGGTCGTCTTCGAGGGCGGCTATGTCGGGCTCGCGCCGGTCCCCGACGGTCGCGTCAACGTCGGGATCGTGCTCGGGCGGCGCTGGCGGGAGCGCCTCCGCAGCGTGGGCGCGGCCGGAATCGTCGGTGACGTCCTCCGGGGCATCCCGCCCGCCGCCGACGACCCGGTCGACTGGGCCACGGCCGACGGCAGCCTCTGCGACCGGATCGAGGGCGCCGCCCCGATCGGCCATCGCGTCAGCCGCCGGCACGGGGGACGCTGGATTCTCGTCGGCGACGCCGCGGGGTTCCTCGACCCGTTCACCGGCGAGGGCCTCCACCGGGCGCTCGTGTCCGCCGAGCTGGCGACGCGCGCCATCGACCGCCACCTGCACGAGGACCGGGATGCGCTGCCCGCCTACGACCGCGCGATGGCCGCGCGATTCCGTGCGAAGGACGCGGTCAGCCTGCTCGTCCAGGCCTTCCTCTCGAGACCCGTTCTGTTCGAGCGTGCCGCGCGGCGTCTCGCCGATCGCGTCGAGCTGCGTGAGACGATGGGCCTCGTGATGGGCGACCAGACGCCGGCTTCGCGTGCCCTGGACCCGCGGTTCGTCGCGGATCTCCTGCGGCCATGACCGAGACGGGCTCCGTTCCCGAGGAGGAGGTCTCCCGAAGGACGCGCGTCGGGGCGTACGCGCTGTGCGTCGACGACCGGCAGCGGATCCTGTTGGCCCGCCTCTCCGCGGTCGAGGTCGACGTCGGCGCGTGGACGCTCCCCGGTGGCGGTCTCGAGTTCGGCGAGCATCCGGACGCCGCGGTCATCCGCGAGCTGGAGGAGGAGACGGGACTTCACGGCGAGATCGACCGCGTCGCGGGCGTCTTCTCCCACGTCTATCGCCAGTCACGAGCGGCGCAGGGCCGCGACCTCCATTTCCTCGGCGTCCTCTATCACGTCCGGATCGTCGGGGGCGAGCTGCGCGACGAGGCCGATGGCACCACGGACACGGCTGCCTGGCTGCGACGTGACGAGCTCCTGGACCGGCGGCTGGTCGAGATCGCCCAATATGGCGTGGAGCTCGTGTTCCGGGACCGTGAAGCGTGAGGAGCGCGATCGCGATCGAGATCGCGGCACGGCCTGAGCTGATGTTCCGGCTCGCCCGGGACGTGGAACGGTGGCCACGCCTGCTCCCCCACTACGTCGCGGCCCGGCGCGAGGCGCCGCCCGACGCTGATGGGCGCGTCCTCGTCCGGTTCGTCGCGCGGCGGCCGATCCTGCCGGTTCTGGGGCTCGGCCTGCCGGTGGCGTGGCGATCGCTGACGTGGTCGGAGCCGGAGGGCCGCCGGATTCGGTTCGTGCATCGCGGCGGAGCCACCAGCGGCATGGACGTGACATGGCGGATCGAGCCGCTCGGCGGGGACGGGTCCCGATGCCGCGTCGAGATCGAGCACGTCTTCCGCCCCCGCGTCCCGGGATGGGCGCCGCTGATCGACCGCCTGTTCACCCGCCCGATCGCCGGCGTGACGCTCGCGGCGTTCCGGGCGCTCGCCGAGGCGGTGGCCGAAGCCGATGAGTCCGCCGGCGCGATCGTGGCGAATCCATCGTCATGAGGAGCGGCGACCGTCGCGTCTGGATCACCGGCATCGGCCCGATCACCGCGATCGGGACCGGCCGCGAGGCGTTTCGGGCCGGACTGCGTCGCGGCGAATCGCCGGTCAGGCGGATCGACCGGTTCGATCCGTCGCCGTTCCGGAGCCAGGTCGCCGCCCAGGTCGACGACTTCGATCCGCTCGCCTGGATGCCGCCGAAGACCGCCCGCCAGCTCGACCGGTTCAGCCAGTTCGGGCTCGTCGCCGGGCAGCTGGCGCTCGCGGATGCCGGCCTGCACCCGGGCCAAGGCGGCGCGGCCGCCGCCGACCGGATCGGGATCTACCTCGGCAGCGCGCTCGGCGGCATCGCCTACGCGGAAGAGCAGCACGAGCGCTATCTCGAGCGTGGGATCAGGGCCGTCGCCCCGAACCTTGCCCTGGCGGTCTTCGGTGGCGCGGCGCCCGCCAACCTCGGGATCGCGCTCGACGTCCGCGGGCCGATCCTCTCGACGGCGAACTCCTGCGCCTCCGGCGCGGTTGCGCTCGGCGAGGCGCTCGGGGCGATCCGTGCCGGCGACATCGACGCGGCGATTGCGGGCGGGGTCGAGATCCCGCTCAGCCCGCTCGCGTTCGGCGCATTCGACATCATCCGGGCGTTGTCGTCGCAATCGAACGAAGATCCGACCCACTCCTGCCGGCCGTTCGATGCCCATCGGGACGGGTTCGTGATGGGCGAGGGCGCAACGATGCTGGTCCTCGAGGCGGAGGATGTGGCGCGGGCGCGCGGAGCGGAGCCGTATGCCGAGCTGCTGGGATACGCGGCGACGTCGGACGCGTTCCACATGGTCCAGCCGCGAGCCGACGGACGGGAGGCAGCGCGGGCGGCCACCGAAGCGCTCGCGGACGCGGGCGTCAGGCCCGACGACATCGACTGGGTGAGCGCTCACGCGTCGTCCACTCCGCTCGGCGACATCGCCGAGGCACGGGCGATCGCGCTCGCGCTCGGCGAGCGCGCCAGGGACGTGCCGGTCAGCGGGACGAAGGCGCTCTACGGCCACCCGCTGGGTGCCTCGGGGGCGATCGAGGCCGCGATCTGCGCCCTGGCGATTCGGGACGGTTGGGTGCCCGCGTCGGCGAATCTTCTGGAGCCGGACCCCGACGTCGCCGCCTTGCTTCCGTGTCTGCTGCGTTCCGGTGCCACGGGCGACTATCGCCGGGTCCTGTCGACCTCGTTCGGGTTCGGTGGCCTGAACGCCGCCCTGGTCCTCGGCTCGACAGCGGGCTGAGCTCGCGCTTCTACGCCGCGTCCTCGCGGCGGCGCATCGTCCACGCACGAGCGAGCGTGATCGCCACGGCAGCAATGCCGATCAGCGTCAGCGACCCGCCGCCGATGGTGAGGACCACGAGCGGCAGGCTCTCGAGCGGGTCGTACGGCGACATGGCCGCGCCGACGGCCGAGGCCAGAGTCGACAGCAGGCCGCACCCGAGGATCCCCAGCGAGATTCGGACCGCGCGTCCACTGATCGGATCCGGACCGCCGATCGCCAGGACCGCGCAGCCGGACCCAAGCAGCCCGAACGCCGCGATCAGCAGCGCAGTCCCGAACCCCATCGTTCCAGCGCTCATGCCGAGACCGACCGCCTGGCCGCCAATCCCCGCGGCGATCGCGAGCCCGAGGCAGACCAGGCCGGCCGCGACGAAGAGCGTTCCGACTCGTCCGGTTCCCATCGCGGGATGGTATTCGGGCCGCGACACGCCGCCGTCTCGCGGCTCGTGCATTTGCTGATAACCGCCAAGTGAGCCTGGAGCGGTAGATTCCGGAGGACGTTCCCGAAGGAGCTTGAGGCCATGGCCATCGCCGCATCGACCTTCACGGGCTTCCGACCCGAAGCCGTCCAGTTCCTCGCCGACCTCGCCGCGAACAACGATCGCGCCTGGTTCCAGCCGCGGAAGGCCGAGTACGAGGAGCTCCTCAAGCAGCCGCTCGAGGCCCTCTGTGTCGCCCTCCAGGACCGATTCCACGCTCGCCGGATTCCGTTGCGCGCCGATCCAGCTCGGTCGCCGTTCCGGATTTACCGCGACGTCCGATTCGCGAAAGACAAGAGCCCCTACAAGACGAATGTGGGAGCGAGCTTCCCGTGGGCCGGCGCTGCCGAAACGGGCGACGGCGGCGGGGCCCGATCCCATACCGCCAACGTCCACTCGAGCGGCGGCTACTTCCACCTGTCGCCGGGCGAGATCTACGTCGGGGGCGGGTACTGGCATCCCGAGAAGCCGTGGCTCGACGCCTTCCGCCGATGGGTTGCCGACGAGCCGGAGTCGATCCGGAGCCTGCT
>DATAQF010000093.1:0-3989 GCA_036264795.1 Candidatus Limnocylindrales bacterium
ATCTGGCTGATCCCGTAACGCTGGAGGGTCTCGATCGCGTCACCGACCCGCTCGGTCGTCCGCGCGATGACGACGGCCGGTCGATCGGGACCGTGGTGTCGACCGGCCAGCAGCTCTCCGACGCGGGTCACGGCGCCGGTCGTTGCGAGGAGGCCGTTCACCCGCATCCATTCGTCGTTGTAGAGCTTCGAGAGGTAGTTGCGGCCGCTGTCGGGCAGGAGCACGACGAGGACCTTGCCCGCGCCTTCGCCGGACTCTGTCAGCTCGCGAGCAACGGTGAGCGCCGCGACGAGGGCGGTGCCGCACGATCCCCCGGCGAGGATGCCCTCGTCCCGGGTCAACCGCCGCGCGGCGGCGAAGGCGTCGCGGTCGCTCACGCGGACCCACCGGTCGACGACGGTCGGGTCATACGTACCGGGCATGAAGTCCTCGCCGACGCCCTCCGTCAGGTAGGGGCGAGCGGTATCACCCGAAAGGACGCTGCCCTCGGGATCGGCCCCGACGACGACGAGGTCGGGCCGCTCCTGCCGGAGATAGTGGCCGGCTCCCGTGATCGTGCCGCCGGTCCCGACGCTCGCGACGAAATGCGTGATTCGGCCTTCCGTCTGCTGCCAGATCTCCGGACCGGTGCTCCGCTCGTGGGCGGCCGGGTTCTCGAGGTTCCAGTACTGGTCGGGCTTGAATGCGCCGGGGATGTCGCGCGCGAGCCGAGCCGCGACGGAGTAGTACGACTCGGGAGACTCGGGGGCGACGTTCGTCGGGCAGAGGACGACCTGTGCGCCATAGGCCCGAAGGAGCGCCTGCTTTTCCGCCGACTGCTTGTCCGCCATGACGAAGATGCATCGGTAGCCCTTCAGGGCGGCCGCGATCGCGAGGCCGTGGCCCGTGTTCCCGGACGTCGGCTCGATGATCGTCCCGCCCGGCTGCAACAAGCCGGCCTTTTCGGCCGCCTCGATCATCGGCAGGCCGATCCGGTCCTTGACCGAGCCGCCGGGGTTGAGCATCTCGAGCTTGGCGAGGACGAGCGGCTGGCGGTCCGCCGGCCCGAGGTCGCGCGTCACCCGGCTCAAGCGGACGAGCGGCGTATTGCCGACGAGGTCGAGGATCGTCTCGGCGTACTGCATGGGTTCGAGGATAGCCGGGCGATCCGGCCCCGCGCCGATCAGGAGATCGAGGCGTCGGCAGCGAGGCGCTCCGCGGCGAGTCCCGCGGCAATCGACCGGCTCCGGGGCTGGCCGGTCAACGCCTCGATGAAGGAGGTCCGGTCGATCCCGAGAAGCGTGACCTCGCCGATCGAGGTGACGGTCGCCGTCCGGGGCACGTCGCGAATGAGGGCGATCTCGCCGAATCCGTCGCCAGGTCGAAGCCGACGGACGTGACGACCGTGGACGGCGACATCGAGGCTGCCCTCGGCGATGACGAAGAACCGATCCCCGGGATCGCCTTCGGTGACGATCGTCGTCGCGTCCGGATATGCGGCCGATACGACGCAGGCTGCCAGGCGCTCGAGGACGGGGCCCGACAAAGGCGCAAGCATCGGGACCCCGCGGAGCAACCGCAGCTCGCGCGCACGCTCCGCTCCGAGCCGGTCGCCGTGAACGATCGCACCACCGACGAGGGCGATGACGACCGGCAGCGAGAGGCCGGCCACCGCGAAGGCTCCCCGCTCTCCGACGAGGCCGATGAGGATCGGGACCGCCAGCGCCCCGAGCGCGGTCGCGCCCATCGTGAGTCCCTGCAGGGAGCCGAACACCCGGCTCATCACGTCGTCGCCCGCCAGCCGTTGGATGAGCGTCTGCGCACCCACGAACGTCAGGCCGGAGCCGACGCCGGCAATGACGATCAGCCCCGCCGCTCCGATGCTCCCGGGCGCGACGCCGATCGCCGCGATCGCCGTTCCGAAGAGCACCGCGCTGACGACGAGCGCGACCCCGAGTCGTTCGCGGCCGACGAGGAGCAACGCCGCCGCGGACCCCGTGATCGCGCCGACGCCGCCGAGCGCCCCCACGAACCCGACCGCGCTCTCGTCGAGGCCCATCAGATCGAGCGCAAGGACGGCGTAGAAGATGTCCATCGAACCGACGAGGAACGTGGCCCACGTCGCGATCGCGACGACGGCGCGCAATCGGCGATCCGCCCAGATCGCGGTGAGACCGGCGACCAGCTCGCCCGCCGCAGATCGGTGCGGTGCCTCCGCCGGCACGACGATCGCGAGGTCGGCAGTCGGTCGGTGAGCGGCGCGCGCGATGTCCATGACGGCGAGGCTCCCGACGAGCGTCCCGAGCGCGGCCACCACGAAGACAGCGGCCGGACCGCCGAGGGCGATGAGGATGCCGGCGCCGAGCGGGCCGATCAGCGAGCCGCCGCTCTCGAACATCCCCGACACGACGTTGGCCGCCGTCAGGTCGTCGGGGGAGGCAACGACCTCGGGCAGCAGCGACGCGTGGACGGGCCGCGAGAATGCCACCGCCGTCGCGGTGACCGTCGCGAGCAGATACACGAGGATGGCCGGAGCCCCGGCGATCAGCGTGACCGCCGTCGCCGCCATGAGGACCGACTGCAGGACGTAGGTCCCGAGCAGGACCCGAGCCCGTGGGAATCGGTCGCCGAGGGCCGCGATCGCGGGGGCGGCGACGACCGAGGGCGCGAGCTCGACGAAGACGACGACGCCCGCCTCGGGAGCGCCGCCGCGTCCGTAGGCGTACACGATGACGGCCACCCACGTCGCCCACTCGCCGAACGAGAAGAGCAGGTACGCCGCCTCGAGACGCCGTAGGACCGGATTGCGAAGCACCGCGGCGAGGACCCCGAGTCGACCGAGCATGGGGGCAGCATCGCACGCCGCGGTTGCCGCCAGGATGGCGACCCGGTCGACGCGACCGCGGCGGCCTTCAGCTCGGGCTGTGAGGAGACGTCGGGCTCGAATCCTCCCGATCGAGCCGGCCCGGTCGCAGGAGGAGCCAGGTCAGCCGACGACGCAGGCGGCGGGGCCGTTCGGGCGGATCCACCGTGAGCGGATGGAGCTCCTCGACGACCGGCCCGATCCGCGCGGCGAGACGGTCGCTGAGACGCTTCGCGAGATCGAGCTCGGCCCGCGTTCCCGTCTCCGGCACGACGCCATCCCATGACGAGCCGAGGAGGTCGCCGACCGAGGTGACCGGCAGGACCCGCGACGCCATCCGCCGGCCGAGGTAGAGCTCCTCGGTTCCGGCCATCGCGAACGGAACGATCGGGGCGCCGGTCCGGATGGCGATCAGCGCCCAGCCCGGCCGAAACGGTCCGACGCGGCCGGGCGGCCCACTGACCGTGCCCTCCGGCATCTGGGCGAAGACCCCGCCGTTGGCGATGACGGCGCGGGCCGAGGCCACGTGCGGGTCCGCCCCGATCCCGCCGCGCCAGACCGGCAGGAGCCCGCCGAGACGGTGGACGAGCGCCTCCCGCCAGCGGCTGGTGAATGTGGACGGCGCGCTTCCGAGGAACCAGACCCGGGGCTCGGTCGGCAGCGCGTGGGCAACGACGAACGGATCCATCCAGCCGCGATGCGCCGCGCCGACGAGCAGGTAGCCCCCGGCCGGAAGGTGCTCCTGACCGGACGTCCGGATGCGGAACCGGAACAGCCCGAACAGGACGAACCGCGCCAACAGCCGGACGGCGCGATACAGCAGGGACGCCGTGCTCTCCGGCGTTCGTCCGAGCCAGGCAAGACCCTCGACGGCGCCGCCGCGCGCATCGGCCAGAGCCTGCGGCGCGACGCGGGCCGGCGGGGGCCGGCGGCGCCGCGGCGAGGGAACCGGATCCGAGGTCACGTCAGTCGGCTGGCTTTGGCTCGTCGATCGACTCCTCCTCGCCCTCGTCCTCCTCCTCCTCCTCCTCGGGATCTTCATCGTCGTCGTCATCGGCCCAGAAGTCGTCCTCGGCGTCCGCGGCCGTCGGCTTCGCCGCACCCGCCTTGGGGAGCAGCTCCCGGGCAAGGACGCCGGGGTGTCCAG
>DATAQF010000136.1:0-2367 GCA_036264795.1 Candidatus Limnocylindrales bacterium
GATCGCCCGGACCTCGAGCTCCAGCGCGACGCTCCGACCCATCTCGGCGAGGAACCACGGCGCGATGCCCGTCGCGTCGTGAATCGTCGCCTCCGGAACGCCGCGGCGCATGAGTCCCAGCAGCCGCCACAGCCGCGAGTCCGACGGGGCGAGGAACTGGCGAAGGACGATCGGCGCCGCCGCGCGCTGGGCGTGGCGCGTGGACTCGCAGGCCGCGCCCGACTCGTCGATCCAGCGGATCGGCTCATCGGGCTCGCGATCCGGATCGCCGCCGTAGACGGCCGCCAGATAGTCGAACGCGGCGGTCCAGGTCGGGTCCTCGGCCAGCGGACCGGCCCCGGCCTGCTCCAGCCCGCGGAGTGCCTTGTTCAGCGCCGAGCCGAAGGTCCGATCGATTGCCATCACCTCGCCGGTCGCCTTCATCTGGCTGCCGAGGGTCCGGTCGGCCGTCGGGAACTTGTCGAACGGGAACCGGGGCAGCTTGACGACGACGTAATCGAGCGCCGGCTCGAACGCCGCGACCGTCGTCCCGGTGACGACGTTCGGGATCTCGGCCAAGGTCCGGCCGCAGGCAATCTGCGCGGCCACCCGGGCGATCGGGTAGCCCGTGGCCTTCGAGGCGAGGGCGCTCGAGCGCGAGACGCGCGGGTTCACCTCGATGACGGCGTAATCGGTCGAGTCGGGCGACAGCGCGAACTGGACGTTGCAGCCGCCCTCGACGCCGAGGGCCCGGATGATCGCAAGGGCGGCGCTGCGGAGCCGCTGATGGACCGGATCCGGCAGCGTCTGCACGGGTGCCACGACGATCGAATCGCCGGTGTGCACGCCGAGCGGATCCACGTTCTCCATCGAGCAGACGGCGATGCACGTGTCCTCGGCGTCGCGCATGGCCTCGTACTCGATCTCCTGCCAGCCGACGAGGCAGCGCTCGACCATGACCTGGCCGATCGGGCTCGCGCGGAGACCGGCGCGGATCCGCTCGCGATACGCCACCTCCGTCTCGACGATGCCGCCACCGGTCCCACCGAGCGTGAACGCCGGGCGGACGATCGCCGGCAGGCCGATCGTCGCCAGGGCCTCGTCCGCGGACTGCTGGCGAGCCTCGGCCGTGGAGCCCTCGACGATGTAGCTCGGCGCATACGGCTGTCCGAGCCGGTCGAGCAGGTCGCGGAACAGCTCGCGATCCTCGGCCATCCGGATCGCCTCGAGCGGCGTGCCGAGGAGACGGACGTCGTACCGCTCGAGGACGCCGGCATCGGCCAGCTGGGTGGCGAGGTTCAGGGCCGTCTGCCCGCCGAGCCCCGCCAGGATCCCTTCGGGCCGCTCGCGGGCGATGACCGCCTCGACCGCGGCGACGGTCAGCGGCTCGAGATAGATCGCGTCCGCGACCGCCGGGTCGGTCATGATCGTGGCGGGATTGCTGTTGACGAGGATCGTCCGGACGCCTTCGGCTCGAAGCGCGCGGCAGGCCTGCGTGCCGGCATAGTCGAACTCCGCCGCCTGGCCGATCACGACGGGCCCCGAGCCCAGGATCAGGACCGAGGCCGGCTTCCGGCGCTCCCCCACCGTCGGGGGCGCGCCCGTCGGGGCCAGCAGGTTTCCTCTCATCCAGTCACCCGGGGACTGCAAGCGCGAATGGCACGGGCCGAGCAGGCCGATTCGGAGTCCCGATTAGCCGCGGACAGCAAATCGGCGCGAGCCTCGAGGCGGGAGAGCGGCACGGTTCCGCTCTTGCAGTCCACCCATGACTCGATGACAGGATCCGGTCCGGCCTGGACCCTCACCGACGCCCCGCCTCGGTGGCCGCGATGAACCGGTCGAAGACCGCGAGCGCATCGAGCGGCCCCGGCGCGCCCTCGGGGTGGTACTGCACGGTCTCGATCGGGAGCGCGGCGTGACGCAGTCCCTCGACGGACCCGTCGTTCAGGTTGACCTGGCTGACCCGAAAACCCGACGCCCTGGACACGGATTCCCCGACGACCTGGACCTCGTGGTTCTGGGCCGTCACCTGGACGAGGCCCAGGTCGACGTCGCGAACGGGATGGTTGGCGCCGTGATGCCCGAAGCGGAGCCGTGTCGTCTCGGCGCCGGCGGCCCGGGCGACGATCTGGTGGCCGAGGCAGATCCCGAGGAGCGGCCGGCCGTCGTCGATGATCGCCCGCGCGAGCGCGACCGGGCCGGCGAGCCGGGCCGGATCGCCTGGACCCGGGGAGAGGATCAGGCCGTCGGTGTCGCGGGCAAGCGCGACGGAGGTCGAGATCGTGTGGGGCAGGATCCGAACCCGCGCGCCGCGCCGCCGCATGCTCTGGACGATGTTCGACTTGAGCCCGAAGTCGACGATCCCGATCAGCGGCCCGTCCTCGTCAT
>DATAQF010000053.1:0-7685 GCA_036264795.1 Candidatus Limnocylindrales bacterium
GCGTGGGCTCGTCCGCCCCACGTGCGAGCTCAACGCCCGCCGCGAACGGCACCCAGCAGGTCGACGGCGACGTGGTCTCGACGAGGTTCGGTGACGTCCAGGTGCGCCTCGTCGAGACCGCGGGCAAGATCACGGATGTCCAGCCGCTCCAGCTTCCCTTCGATCGCCGGCGGTCAGACGAGATCAGCCGGTACTCCGAGCCGATCCTCCACGACGAGGCCCTCCAGGCACAGAGCGCCCAGATCGACACGGTCTCCGGTGCCACCTACACGAGCGACGCCTACCGGACATCGCTCCAGTCCGCGCTCGATCGCGTCCATGGTTGACGTGTCAGAGGGCGCCCCTGACGCCACGCAGCGTGACGCTCGGTTCCCGTCGGTGCGGGTCGAGCAGATCATGGGAACGGCGATCAGCCTCGACCTCCGTGACCGGGGCGTCCCCGACGAAGCCATCGAGGCCGCGTTCGAGCGCCTCCGCGAGATCGACGCGCGGTTCAGCACCTACCGACCCGACAGCGAGATCAGCCGACTGAATCGCGAAGAGCTCACGGTTGAGCAGTGCAGCGCCGAGGTGCGCGAGGTCCTCGACCGCTGCGAGGCGATCCGGGCTCTGAGTCGTGGATCGTTCGACATCCGAGGCCACCGAGCCGACGGCGCGCTCGATCCCTCGGGCTACGTCAAGGGCTGGGCGGCCGATGCCGCTGCCGCAATCCTCGACGCCGCAGGCGCAGGCAACTACTGCCTCAACGCGGGCGGCGACGTCATCGCCCGCGGCGAGCGTGAGGCCGGACGTCCGTGGCGGATCGGGATCCGCCACCCGGAGCGACCGGACCGGCTCGCAACGGTGCTCGAGTCCCGTGACCTGGCGGTTGCGACCTCCGGCGGATATGAGCGCGGCGCGCACATCGTCGATCCGCCCACGGGCCGCGCGCCCGAGGGCCTGCTCAGCGTCACCGTCGTCGGGAGACACCTGGCGGAGGCGGACGCGTACGCGACCGCCGCGTATGCGATGGGCCGCCGCGGCCTCGCCTGGATCGCGTCCCTGCCCGGCTACGCAGGCTGCATGATCACGACGGAGCGACGGCTCGTCTGGACCGAGGGCTTCGACCGGTACAAGGTGCCGTCCTGAGGCGAAGCGCGATCGCCGCGCAAGGACGCGCTAGACCGGGACTCGGATCCAGAACCGCGATCCGCCGCCGCTCCGCGCCTCGTGACCGATCGACCCGTGATGCGCGCGGATCGCCGCTGCGGCGGTCGCCAGCCCCAGACCGGACCCGTGGCCAACCCCGCTCGGACCGCGGCGGAACGGCTCGAAAAGGCCGCTCGCGAACTCCGGGGGGATTCCCGGCCCGCGATCGAGGACGTCGATCGACAGGATCGAGGCGGCATCGGGGTCGGTCGAGCCAGCCGAAACGTCCGCCGGGTCCACCCGGGCGACGACGTCCACTCGAGCGCCGGGCGGCCCGTAGCTGATCGCGTTCACGACGAGGTTCGTCAGAGCCTGCTCGAGTCGAAGGCGGTCCACGCGCACCACCCGGCCGGGCGCGGAGCGGCTGACATCTGCTGCGCGCTCGCGTGCCAGCGGCTCCGTCCGGCGTGCGACCGACTCGACCAACACGTCGGTGGCGACGGGCGCCCGGACGAGGGCTCGGCCGTCCGCACCGGCCGAGGCGAGCTCGAGCAGGCCGGTCGCGAGCTCGCCAAGGCGAACGGCGTCGGCGTGGGCGGACCGCACGGCCGCCCGGAGCTCGGCCTCGGTCGTGCGAGGATCCTCTGCGAGCTCGAGCTCGGTCCGAAGCGCAGCGATCGGCGTGCGCAGGTCGTGGGAGGCCGAGGCGACAAATGCCCGTTGCCGGCGGAGCGCGTCCGCGACGCGATCGAGCATCCCATTGAGCGTCAGCGCCAGAGCCTGCAGCTCGTCGCGCCGACCCGATACCGGAAGCCTGCGATCGAGATCGGTCGCGCCGATCTGGGCGGCCTCCGCGGTGATCTGGGCGACGGGACGGAGCGCGCGCCGAGCGAGCCACCAGCCGCCGAGGAGCGACGCGACGGCGGCCATCCCGCCCACGACCACGAGCGATCGCGCCAGCCGATCGAGCGTGTCCTGGATCCCGGCGAGGCTGCTGCCGGCGACGACGCGGGTGCCCGTATCGGCGGTGACCATGTGAAGCGCATAGGTCGACGCGCGCGTGCTCAGCTCGTACCGGATGACGCCCGGCGCCGCCGGCGCGAGGGATGGCGGAACGCCGGCGGTCGCATCGATCCGCTTGCCCTCCGCGTCGAAGATCGCGAGGAAGACCCCTGGCGGTCCGCCGATGTCGCCCTCCTGAAGACCGGACTGGCCGTTGTTCTCGAGGCTCGTCATCGCCGCCGTCGCATGCGCTTCGAGGGTCTGATCGAGCGATGTGCGGAGCGCCGTTCCGAGCTGCCAGGACACGATGACCCCGACGAGGGCGACCGTCGCCGCGATCGCGACGCTGTAGACCAGGGCCAGTCGTAATCGAACGGTCATCGCGAGTTCGCATCATCGACGCGCCGCGGGAGCGCGGCGGCAGGCTCCGGCGATCCGGGCGGGACGGACGCGGGGCTGCGGAGGGCATACCCGACACCGCGAATGGTCTCGATCCGTGGCCGCGCGCGACTGCGTCCCAGTCGGGCGCGAAGGATACGGACATAGACGTCGACGATCCGAGGCGTTCCCTCGAAGGCCCAGTCCCAGACCTCATCGAGAATGCGCGACCTCGTGAGCACCTCGTTCTCGTGACGCAGGAAGTATTCGAGCAGGGCGAACTCCCGACCCGCGAATGCCGCCGGGGCGCCGCCAACCGTGACCTCCCGGGTCGCTGGGTCGAGACGGAGATCGCCCGACTCGAGCACGTTCGGTCGCTGGATCGCGCCTCGTCGAACGAGGGCACGGAGACGGGCGAACAGCTCGGCGATCGCAAATGGCTTCACGAGGTAGTCGTCGGCGCCGACGTCGAGGCCGCGGACCCGATCGTCGATTGCATCGCGAGCGGTCAGAAGCAGGACGGGCGTCCAGTTGCCCGCTCCGCGGAGGTCGCGGCAGAGGCCGAAACCGTCCCCGTCCGGCAGCATGACGTCCAAGACGAGCACGTCGTAGACGGATTCAGCCGCGAGCCACCGAGCGTCTTCGACCGTCCCCACCGAGTCGACGGCGTTGCCATCACGCCGGAGGGCCCGGCTGATGAGTCCGGAGAGTCGGACATCGTCCTCGAGCAAGAGCACCTTCACGCTCCGAACGATGCCGACCGTCCATGAATCTCCCGTGAATCCGAGACCCATGGGCATTTACCAGGTGCTCACGGTCGCTTCGGCAGGCTGACCCGGAGATCGGACGCCCGTCCGATCCGAACCCCAAGGAGTGACGATGAAGATCGCACGCTTCCGCCAGCCGGCCGTCAGTGCGCTGGCTGTTCTCCTCATCAGCGGCGCGGGGATCGCGCTGGCCGGGAGTCGCTCGACTGCGGCGCCGATCGCCGCGGTCCAGGTCGCGGCGCCGGCCGTCGTTCCGGCGGCCCAGCCGGCGGCGGAGCCCATCGAGTCGACCGGACCCGACACGGACACCCTCCAGCAGGGCGACCAGAGCACGCCGGACTCGGCGACGACCGGCACGGTTGCCGGCGCGGTCCTGAACTCGACGTCGAAGGCGACCACCCCGATCGTGAAGGCCGCGGCGGCACCGACGGCGACGCCGTCGGCGACTGAGGCGACCGGAGCCGAGGTCACCGGGGCCGAGGCCACCGGAACCGAAGCCACCGGGACCGAGGAGCCGGGTGACGCCAGCCTTCCGGGCGGCGGCCACGCCGACAACCCGAGCGATCCCAACGCCGATCACCAGTTCGACGGCGTGGAGTAAACGCTCCGCCCGTTGATCCGAACCGCCCCGCCGGCCCGGCCGGCGGGGCGGACTCGGCTTCGAGCGCCAGGCGCGACCCGCTGTTCGACGGTCGGTGCCTCGGCGACAATCATCCGATGCTGCCCGATCGCGCCCATCCGTTTGCCGATCGGTTTGCGCTCGTCACGGGCGCAGGAAGCCCCACCGGGATCGGATTCGCGGCGGCCCGGATCCTCGGCAGCGGCGGCGCGCGGGTGGCGATCGCGTCGACGACGCGGCGCATTCACGATCGCGTGGCGGAGCTCCAGGCGGACGGGATCGCGGCCACCGGCCACGTGGGCGACCTCATGGCGGACGGCGCCGCGGCGCGCCTTGTCGAGGAGGTCCTCACCGCCAGCGGCGGCCGACTCGACATCCTCGTCAACAACGCCGGGATGGTCGCCGTCGGCGCCGCGGAGGAATCCAGCTCCGTCGCGAAGATCGACCCCGCCGAGTGGGACCGAGGGATCGCCCGCAACCTGCGGACCGCCTTCACGATGACCCAGGCGGCCCTGCCGTCGCTCGTCGCCAGCGGCCGAGGGCGGATCGTCTACGTCTCATCGGTGACGGGGCCACTCGTCAGCAACCCGGAGTCGGCGGCCTACGGAGCGGCGAAGGCGGGGATCCTCGGGCTGATGCGCGGGCTGGCGATCGAGGTCGGCCGGGCCGGTGTCACCGTCAACGCCGTCCTGCCGGGCTGGATCGCAACTGGGTCGCAGCAGCCGGAAGAGGCGATCGGCGGGGAGAACACGCCGCTTGGTCGATCGGGAACGCCGGTGGAGGTCGCCGCAGTGATCGCATTCCTTGCGTCCGATGCGGCGAGCTACATCACCGGCCAGGGGATCGTCGTGGATGGAGGCAACACGATCCAGGAGTTCAAGGGCCCGTCCGAGGCGTGGTACTGAGATACCCGCGCGGCCGGCGCGGTCAGGGCGCCGAACCCGCCGCAAATGTCGCGACCGCCTCGCTCGACGGAACGAAGTAGTAGGCCCCTGTCACCGCATGCGCGAAATCGGTCAGGTGGTCGCGGCGTCCCCCACCGCGCGCGACCATGCTCTCGAGCATGGCGTCGAGTCGCCGGCGATCGCGACTGAACCCGACGAAGATCGTTCCGTGCCGAGTCAGCGTCCCGTAACCGATGTTCCGGCGAAAGATCCGGCCGAAGCGGTCCTGGTCGGTCATCGCGACGTGTGACGTCTGCGGGCGCGGATTCAGCTCGTCGCTCGCCAGCTTCGTCCGCCCGATCGCGGCTTCCTGATTCTCGATGGACAGCGAGTCCCAGCTCGCGCCATCGTGCTCCCACTGCTGGAGCAAGAGAACGCTCCCGCCCTCGCCGGGCGCTCCCGGCTCGACGATCGCCGCATCCGTGGCATCGACGAGGGTGGGATTCTCGGTGCCGTCGATGAAGCCGGTCAGGTCGAGGTCGCGGTGGTACGGCCAGCCGACCATCTCGTGGGCCAGCGTCGCGTGCTCGGCGAGCGCAAAGGCGACGCCCCGGGAGACGTCGAACACGACGTCGTAGGCGGCGCCTGCGAGCCAGACGACCACATCGTGCTGCGTCGCCGGGAGCACATACCCGTCCGCACCCACGAGCGGCTCGGTGAAGCCCGACAGCCCGACCGGGGTCCCACCGGGAACGAGCGCGGCCCAGATCTCCGGTCGGAAGCCGGCCACGAGATTCACTCCGCCGATCGTCGTGCGCGGCTCCCGGAGACTCGCCACGAGACGAACCATCGCGGCCGCGTCGGCACCGGGCCGTGCGTCCAGCTCGAGGTAGGCGTGCGACATCGTGCCGAGCGCGAAGATGCCGGTCTGGGGCGTCGCCACGATCGGAGGATACTCGGCCACCGAGGCGGCGGCCGCACGCACGATCGTCGGAATCGCGTAGACGGTCGCGGGACCATTGGTCGGTGACCCGCGCCGGATGGCTGGTGCATCGTGCAACGCAAGACGTTCCCCGGGCCTCGGCCGCAGAGGCCGCAATCGCGGAGGATCGTCGGCTCGCCGGAACTCACCGGTGAGATGGACCGGCTGCCAATCGGGGGGCAAATGAACAGGAAGAGGGGCCGCACGCGGCGGCTTGGTCGCGGCCTTGCGGCTGCAATCGTGGTGAGCATGCTGGTCGCCCTGCCGGTCGGCGCCGCAAACCAGATCACGCAGGTCATCGCAGCCGGCACGCGATCGGCGAGCATCGCCAACCTGACGCTCGGCGGCACGACGGTCTCCCACAGCAGCCAGACGAGCGCCGGGACGATGACGCTCACCGCCGACGACAGCACCGGCTCGAACCTCGGCTGGAACGTGACCGTCCTGTCATCCGCATTCGTCTACAGCGGCACGAATGGTGGCACTGACATCCCGGCTGCCAACTTCACGCTCACCTCGGCGGCAAGCCCGGTGCGAACCGCCGGCCAGGCCGTCAACGTCGTCGGCGGGCCGCTGGTCCCGGCGATCAGCCCGGTCGGCACGCTCGACAGCGCGCGGAAGACGGTCCAGGCGCTCGTCCTATTCGGGAACGGGACGTACACCCAGGATCTGGGCGTGAGCCTGACGATCCCCGCGGACAGCGCTGCCGGGACCTATACGGGGACGCTGACGACGACGATCAGCGCGGCTCCGTAACGGCAACATGGCGCCAGTCGTGCGTCTGAGGTTGCATCGGGCGCTCGTCGCGCGGCCACGGAATCGGCCGAAATGGGGCATCGAATCCGTCGCCCGACGAAACCTCACCCGACGAATCCTTGCCCGACTCGCGGGCGCGACGCTCATCCTGGCGGTCGTCACGACCTGGGCGCCGATCGCCGTCGCGGCGACACCCGAGCCGGTTCGGCTCGGCCTGACCCCCGTCGGTCCGAGTGACCGGTATTTCGACCTGACGATGGCCGCCGGCCAGACGCGGAAGCTGCGCGTCCAGGTCGCGAATTTCGGCAGTGCCGACGTGCTGTCGAGAACGTATGCGGCGGATGCGTACTCGATCGTCAATGGCGGCTTCGGCGCGGCGTTGTTCGGGAATCAGCCGTCCGGGACCGGGCGTTGGCTCGACTATGAGACGCGGGAGCTCCGGCTGAAGCCCGGCGGCACGCTGACGATCGACTTCCAGGTCCGGGTTCCCGACCAAGCCGCGCCCGGTCAGTACCTGGCGAGCCTCGTGGCCGAGAACGTCGACCCGGTCCAGAGCGGCGCGGGATCCGTCGCCCTCAACCAGGTCAATCGCGTCGCGATCGCCGTCGCCGTCGAGATCCCGGGGCCGCGCCATCCCGCCCTGGGTATCGGGGCCGTGTCCTACAAGGTCGCCGCCGGGTTCTCCTTCGTGAGCTTCGCCGTCACGAACCCGGGCAACGTCCATCTGAAGCCGAGCGGTGCCTTCATCCTCCGGAACGTGTCCGGAACCGAGATCGTGCGCACGAACGTGGCGATGGATTCCGTCTACGCCGGGACGGACACCCAACTCGAGGTCCCGGTCACGCCGCCGTTGGCTCCGGGCGCCTACTGCGCCGAGCTCCATCTGGCCGATGCGGCGACCAGAGCCGACGCGAGCACGGCGTGCCTGCCGTTCACGGTTGCGGCGCCGAGCGATGTCGCCGGGGGGACCGTCGGCCATGGCCCCGCCGCCGCGCCGGTCGTTCGAGCCGCGATCGACGCGGCAACCGGCCAGCCGGTGCTCCTGGTCCTCGTGATCGTGATCCTGATCCTCGTCGCCATCGCCATCCTCCTGTTCGTCCGGCGCCGACGCCAACGCGAGGACGACGGCATCCACCAGGAGGGCAGGGTCTAGTCGACGTCGACTGCCG
>DATAQF010000155.1:0-3206 GCA_036264795.1 Candidatus Limnocylindrales bacterium
GAGTTCGGGTTCCACGGGACGCCGATCCGGCTCATCTTCCGCGACCGGGAGTCTGTCCGGCTGCCGCGCCGCCGGGCAGCCCGAGGAGCCACGGGTCGCGCGACCACGGTGCCCGGTGCGAGGCGTCCGGCCGGCGGCGGACGATCGTCCGGCGGTGGTCGGCCGGCCACGGGCGGGCGTCCGGCCAGCGGTGGGCGCCGACCGAAGAAATGACGGCGGCTCGACGGGACGCTCGCGCCGGGTCCGTCCGCAGCGACGCAGCGGCCGCGCGCGTCGCCGTCATCGGAGCCGGCGCCTGGGGCACGACGCTCGCCCTGCTGATCGGCAACAGGGAGCCGGTGACCCTGTTCGCTCATGATGCGGCCGCGGCTGAGCGGATCGGCGACGCCCGCGAGAACGCCCGGCGTCTGCCCGGTGTCAAGCTGCCGACTTCGGTCCGGGTGACCGCGGATCCGAACGACATCGCCGGGGCGGACGACCTCGTCATCTTCGCGACCCCGTCCTCCTACCTCCGGCCAACGGTCGAGCTCGTGGCGCCGCACGTCGCGCCGTCGGCCGATCTCCTCTCGGTCGTCAAGGGTCTCGAGCGCGACAGCCTGCTCCGGATGTCGGAGGTGATCGCCGAGGCCGGTGCGTTCGGCCGCCGTCGCCTGGCGGCGCTGTCGGGTCCGAACCTCGCCGCGGAGATCGCTCGCGGGTTGCCGGCGTCGGCGGTCGTCGCGGCCGAGGATCCGGAGCTCGCCGACCGCGTCGTCGGGCGGGTCGGCCGCCGGGAGTTCCGTCTGTACGTGAACAGCGACGTCCTCGGCGTCGAGCTGTGCGGGGCGCTGAAGAACGTCCTCGCGATCGCGGCCGGGGCCGTGGACGGCCTGGGATTCGGCGACAACGGCAAGGCCGGACTGATGACGCGCGGCCTCGCCGAGATGACCCGGCTCGGCGTCGCCGCCGGCGCGAACCCGGTGACATTTGCCGGCCTCGCCGGCATCGGCGACCTGATCGCGACGTGCGGGTCGACGTTGTCGCGGAACCATCGCCTCGGCACCGAGCTCGCGAAGGGTCGGACCTGGGCCGAGATCGAAGCCGCCTTGCCGGGCGTGGCCGAGGGCGCCTACACGGTGGACGCGGCGCTCGCCCTCGCCGCTCGGCACGGTGTCGAGATGCCGATCGCCCAGGAGGTCCACAACGCGCTGTTCGAGGGGAAAAGCGTCCAGCGCTGCCTGATCGACCTTCTCGCCCGCGAATCGAAGGATGAGCTGGCCGACGCCGGCGCCTGGGCCGCCCGTCTGCGCGCCTGACGCCCAAGCGATGTCGGCGATCCCGACGCGATTTCCTGTCCTCCAGTCATCCACGGACTGTTCGATCTGCTCGGTGCCCTCGTCCGGGGCTGAGAATCGCCGCCGTTAGCCGTCGGCGGCAAACTCAGGACCGTTTCCGATGCGCCCGCCGCCAGGCAGCCGATCGAACAGTCCCGGGATGACTACGTGACACGAAATCCGAGGCGGAGCTGGCGCGCGACGCACGTTGCGGCCGATCCCACCGGCCGCTAGGCTCACCATCCCGAACGCCCGCCGATCCCTGAGGAGGACACGAGTCATGGCGACCGCCACCGCCGCCGACCGAACCCGCTACCTGCTCGACGAGGATCGCATTCCACGGGCCTGGTACAACATCGCCGCCGATCTGCCGAAGCCCGCACCTCCGGTCCTCCATCCCGGAACCGGCCAGCCCATCGGGCCGGGAGACCTCGCGCCACTCTTCCCGATGGAGCTGATCAAGCAGGTCGTCAGCCAGGACCGCGAGATCGAGATCCCGGATCCGGTCCGCGACGCCTACAAGCTCTACCGGCCGAGCCCCCTCCACCGGGCCCGCCGCCTCGAGAAGGCGCTCGATACGCCGGCTCACATCTACTACAAGTACGAGGGCGGGAGCCCGTCGGGCAGCCACAAGCCGAACACGGCTCTCGCCCAGGCCTTCTACAACAAGAACGAGGGCGTGACGCGCCTCGCGACCGAGACCGGCGCCGGGCAGTGGGGGAGTGCCCTCGCGTTCGCCGGTGCCGCATTCGATCTCGAGATCAAGGTCTACATGGTCCGGGCCAGCTACGACCAGAAGCCGTATCGCCGGATCCTGATGGAGACCTACGGCGCGCAGGTCGTCGCCAGCCCCAGCCTCGACACGAAGTACGGCACCTCCGTCCTGGCCGACACCCCCTCCCATACGGGCTCGCTCGGGGTCGCGATCAGCGAGGCGATCGAGGACACCGTGACGCACCCGGGGACGAAGTACTCGCTCGGCTCGGTGTTCGACTTCGTGCTGCTCCACCAGACCGTCATCGGCCTGGAGTCGATCGAGCAGATGAAGATGGCGGGTGAGGAGCCCGACGTGATCATCGGCTGCGCAGGCGGCGGCTCGAACTTTGCCGGCCTCACCTTCCCGTGGCTCGGCCAGACGTTCCGTGATGGGCACAAGTACCGCATCATCGCCGCCGAGCCTGAGGCGGCGCCGTCGCTCACCCGCGGCGTCTATGCGTACGACTTCGGCGACACCGCGAAGATGACGCCACTCGTGAAGATGCACACGCTCGGCTCGGACTTCATCCCGGAGCCGATCCATGCCGGCGGCCTGCGGTACCACGGGATGTCGCCGCTCGTGTCGCACCTTCTCGAGCTGGGCGCGATCGAGGCGCGGAGCGTCCACCAGCTCGCAAGCTTCGCCGCCGGCGTTCAGTTCGCCCGAGCCGAGGGCATCCTGCCCGCTCCCGAGCCGACCCACGCGCTGAAGGTCGCGATCGACGAGGCACTCGATGCAAAGGCGGCCGGCGAGGAGCGGGTGATCCTGTTCAACCTCTGCGGCCACGGCCATTTCGATCTGTCCGCCTACGAGAAGTACCTCGCCGGCTCGCTCGAGGACTACGAGTATCCGGACGCCGCGGTGAAGAAGGCGCTGGCGGGCCTGCCGAGCGTGTAGCCGGGGTGGCGAGTCACCCCGTGAGTCAATCCGCGGATCTGCGAGCGTGGCTCGGGGAACCTCGCGGTCCATCGGTCGGCGCGGTGTAGACTCGCTCGACTCGGGGCGTGGCGCAGTCTGGTAGCGCACCAGTCTGGGGGACTGGTGGTCGTCGGTTCAAATCCGGCCGCCCCGACCAACGTTTCCTGCTCGAAACGGCCGTTCGTCCCGACCCGCTACGCTTCGAAGCGTGGATGACG
>DATAQF010000208.1:0-14506 GCA_036264795.1 Candidatus Limnocylindrales bacterium
ACCTGACCGCGAGCCCAACGCGCTCACGTGCTCCTCGACGCCCGCTCCGGTTCGACCGGGGCGGGCGTCGTCGCTGGCGGCCGCGATCCGACGGTGATGGCGACAGGGCGCGATGTAGCCTTCGACTCGATGGACGCGCTCGTCACGAAGAGCCTCACCAAGCATTACGGTCACGGCGAGCTTCCGGTGCACCGGCCGGGCCAGCGGCCCGCGGGCACCGTCCGGGCGCTCGACGACCTCTCGATCGCCGTTCGTGAGGGCGAGATCTTCGGCTTCCTCGGCCCGAACGGGGCCGGCAAGTCGACGACGATCCGGCTCCTGCTCGGCTACCTGTTCCCGACTGCAGGCTCGGCGTCGGTCTTCGGCCTCGATATCGTCCGCGACAGCGTGGCGATCCGGCGTCGGGTCGGTTACCTCCCGGGCGGGATCGCGCTCTACGACTCGCTCAGCGGCGAGCGGCTGCTCGACTACCTGGGCGAGCTGACCGGTCGGCCGCCGGTGAGGCGACCGGAGCTCGTCGACCGCCTCGAGCTGTCGGCGCGGACGCTCCGCCGTCCGGTTCGCGACTACTCGCGCGGGATGCGCCAGAAGATCGGCATCGTCCAGGCGCTCCAGCACGATCCGGACCTCGCGATCCTCGACGAGCCCACCGAGGGTCTCGACCCGCTGATGCAGCGGGCGTTCTACTCGATCCTCGAGGACCTGCGATCGGCCGGCCGGACGATCTTCTTCTCCTCGCACATCCTGTCCGAGGTGGAGCGCGTCTGCGACCGCGTGGCGATCGTCCGGCGCGGCCGGCTCGTTGCCCTCGAGGACGTCGTTCGTCTGCTGGAGCGGCGGAAGCGGAACGTCGAGCTGCGGGTCGCCGGGGATCCTCCTCGCCTCGACGGCGTGCCCGGCGTGAGCAACGTCACGGTCCTGGCCGATGGCCGCATCACCTGCCAGCTCGACGGCGACGTCGGCCCCTTCCTGGCCGCGATCGCCGGTCACCGCGTCACGGACCTGACGATCGAACCCGCGCATCTCGAGGAGGCCTTTCTCGAGCTGTACGAGGATCGCGAGCCGGACGGCGATGACGATGCCGCGGCTCGCCCGGCGATGGATGCATCCCCGCCCGCTACCGCTCCTCCCACGGAACCGAGGGCGGCGCCGAGGTGAGCCGAGCCCTCTTCGCCCACACCTGGCGGTCCCAGCGGGCGAAGCTGCTCGTCGTCTGCGTCGCGATCGCGGCCTGGAGCGTGTTCCTGCCGGTCATCTACCAGTCGTTCGGGGTCCAGATGAAATCGCTCGTCGACTCCGGCGTCATCCCGAAGCAGCTCACGAACTTCGGCGGCGGCGACGTGTTCAGCCTCGGTGGCGCCGTCGCCCTCGGCTATGTCCATCCGATCTCGATCATCCTGTTGTCGATCTTTGCGATCGGGTTCACGACGTCCGCCGTGGCCGGCGAGCGCCAGCGGGGGACGCTCGAGGTGCTGCTCGCCCGACCGCTCTCACGACGGCAGGTCTATGCGACGCTCCTGGTCGCGGCCCTGGTCTTCATCGGGCTGGTGCTGGTCGCGGCGTCGATCGGGACGGTGACGGGGTCGGCGATCGTCGGCGTCCTGGATCAGCTGCACGGGGAACGGCTGCCGATCCTCTGGATCAACGGGTTCCTGCTCTGGGGCGCGTTCGCGGCCATCGGTCTCGCCGCTTCCGTCTCGTTCGACCGGCTCACGCCGGCGCTCGGGATCACGATCGCGATCGTCGTCGTTTCGTATTTCCTCGACATTCTCGGCTCGCTCTGGCCGGACGCGGCGGGTCTCCAGAAATACTCGCCGTTCCATTACCTGATGGCTCGGGACATCCTGGCCGGAACGGTCGACACGTTCGGCTTCGCCCTGCTCGCCCTCGTCGGTGTCGCGGCGATGGTCGTCGCGCTCGTGGTCTTCCCGCGACGGGACCTGGCCGCCCCGAGCTGATCGCGATTCAGAGGCTGCGATCGGCGGCCTCGAGTGCGCGCTCGCACCACCAGGCGAGGTCGTCGGCCGCGCTGACACCGGAGGCGAGCGTGATTCCGGCCTCGGCATCGAGGCCCTTCCGCCATCCACGGAGCAGGAGCCCGACGAGGATCGCGAGGTCGTTCTCGCCGGAGCCGTCGAGGCCGCGCCGTTTCCAATAGCGATCCAGGACGTGCTGCGGAGCGATCGGCAGCGCGTTGACGTTCGAGACGAGGAACCACCCGAGCTCGATGGCAACGGGCGCGACCATGACCATCTGCCAGTCGACGAGCTCGACGGACCCGTCTGCGGCGATCCCTGCATTGGCGAGCTTGAGATCGCCGTGGAGGACCGTGCTCGGCTGGCGCGCCAGTGCGTCGAGCAGGGGCTGGGGATCCGCCGAGAGCCTGCCGATCGCCTCGCATGCCGCGGGCGTCGCCAGTCGATCCCAGGCGTCCCAGCCGGGGAGGATCCGGTCCGCGACCGCGTGGCGCGCAGGCCCCGGGCGCTCCAACGAGGACCGGCAGATGAGCGTCACCCGCTCCCGCCACGGCGTCCAGTGATCGCGGCCGCGTTCAGGATGCTCGCCCCACGGATGGTCGTGAAGCGTCGCGACCGCATCGAGGATCCGATCCAGCTGCGACAGGGTCAGGGGACGGTCCCAGTCGAACAGGACATCGCTGAGATCCGGCATGAGGATTCCGGCCTCACCGGCCGCGGCATCCCATCCGGCGCCCAGGTAAGGTGCCCGAACGGGCCACGGGAGGGCGGGTCCGTCGACTGCGAACCATGCCTCACGGAGGAGCGGGCCGTCGGCCGTTGCCCGGGCGATCCAGTCCCGGGCCGGCGAATCGCGCTTCAGGATCAGCTGTCGGCCATCGGCCGTTCGGAGCCGGGTCATCGCCGCGCCGGACCAGCCGTCATTCGGAAACGGCTCTTCGGTCTCCCTCCGGACCCGGTGCCGAAGCAGCAGGTCGTCGAGGGGTTCGAGCTCGTCCGGGGTCATCCCTCGTCGAGGTAGTGCACGACCGATCCAGGGCAGTTCCTGCTGATCACGACGACGAGCGGCTCGGTTTCCGAGGCGTTCTCCTCGACGTGCACCTCACCGGCGGCGATGTACACGAAGTCGCCGGCCTCGGCATCCATCGAGCGCTCGACTCCCGTCGGGCCGAATGTGTAGCGGGCCCGGCCCGAGACGATCCAGATCGACGTCTCGCACTCCCCGTGGTGGTGGATCCGGGTCCGGGCGCCTGGGGCGGTCGTCACCACGGACGAATACAGCCCGACCGAGCCGACCGTGTCGGCCGAGATCGCGATCGACCGCTCCATGTCGGCGTTCTGGCCGCTCGAGGTCGAACGTTCGGCAGGCGTGATCCGGATGGCCATCCGCGGAGGCTAGACCGCGACCGGATCCGGCGCCCAGGCGACGCGCCAGACGCGCCACAGGGCGCTCGGGTCGGAGAGCGGGTCGCCATGGACGAGCGAGAAGTCGGCCGGCCCGCCTTCTCGGAGGGTGCCGGCGTCGGGCTCGCCGAGCAGCTCGCCGCCCCGCCACGTGGCCGCTCCGAGCGCCTCCCACGGCTCGAGGCCGGCCGAAACGAGGGACTCGACTTCCCATGCGAGCTGGTTCGCCCGGGTCGATCCACCACCGAAGTCCGTGCCCGTCGCGATCCGCACACCGGCCCGATGGGCCATCCGGAGCGATTCCTCCGCTCGGTCGCGGCGCGTGGCGATCGCCGCGCGACCGGCGGGGCTCGCGAACCGCTCGATCCCGGTCGTGGTCGCGAAGGATTCCCACGATCGGAAGATCGCCAGGGTCGAGACGAGAAACGTTCCTCGCCGAGCCATCTCGGCGGCGAGATCGTCGTCGAGCTCGAAGCCGTGCTCGATGGAATCGATCCCAGCTCCCACGCCGGTCCGCGCCCCGTCGATGCGGCCCGAGTGCGCGGTGACCCGCGCGCCGCGCGCATGGACGGCTTGAACGACTCGGGCGACCTCGCCGACCGACCACGGGCAGACCGTGGGATCCGCGCCGTCGAGGTAGAGCTTGACGAAGTCGGCGCCGTCATCGAGCTGCCGTTCGGCGGCCGCGACGAGCGCGTCGGAATCCGCGACCTCCTGCCCCAGCTCGCCGAGCGCGCCCGGACCGCCGATCCACGTCCCCGCGGCGCGGATGTGGGGCCAGCCGGCGCGACCGCGGGACCGGTCCCGAACACCGAGGCTCAGCGCACGCTCGCGTCCATCGACCGGATCCCGGCCCACCGGCGCTCCGACATCGCGAGCCCAGCGGACCCCGGCGGAGGTCAGGAGCTCGGCATTGCGCGCGGCGGTGGCGATCGCCACCGGCGGCGGGTCGGAGCCGCGCTCGATCCAGTGAGAGCCGCCCGGCATCGTGATGTGGCTGTGCCCGTCGACCATGCCCGGCACGATCGTCGAGCCGCCCGCGTCGACGACCTCGAGGCCCGTGTTCGGGCCAGGGTCTTCCTCGGCGTCGCTCGGCCGGATCCAGGCGATCCGGTCGTCCTTGACGAAGACGCTCATGCCCGCCTGGAGGCGATCGCTGCGGCCGTCGGCGAGGGCTCCGTCGCGATACAGGACTCGGCGGGTGCTGTCGTCGTTCACGCTTCGGGGAGCCTAGCACCGGCTACGATCGGACCATGGTCCTTCCCCCGGCGATCGCGGCGTTGCCTCGCTTCCCGTTGCTCGACGGACCGTCGCCCCTTGGCCGGCTCGACCGCTTCTCGGACGCCCTCGGCGGCGGCGCCGACATCTGGATCAAGCGCGAGGACCTGCTGCCCCTTGCGTTCGGCGGGAACAAGCTCCGGAATCTGGAGTTCCTCGTCGGTGCGGCGCTCGCCGATGGCGCCGACACGCTCGTGACCTCCGGCCGCCGCTGGTCGAACCACTGCCGGTTGACCGCCGCGGCGGGCGCGAAGGCCGGTCTCGACGTCCACCTCGTCCTGACCGGGCCGCCACTCGCACCGGGGACGGAAGGCGCGAACCAGGTCCTCGACGCGCTTCTGGGAGCGACGATCCACGTCACCCCGAACGAGGACCGAGCCGAGCGGGCGGCGCTCGTCGAGACCGTCGCGGCAGGGCTCCGGGAAAGGGGACGGCGGCCGTTCGTGATCGGAGTGGGAGGGAGCGGACCCATCGGGGCGGCCGGGCAGGTGCTCGCGGGTCTCGAGCTGGCCGAGCAGCTCGCCTCTCATGGGATCGGCACCTCGACGGTCATCGTCCCCTCGGCGACGGGTGGCACCCAGGCCGGGCTGCTGAGCGGTCTGGCACTCGCCGCTCCGCCGGCCCATCGCGTCGCCGGCATCGCGGTGGCGACGCCATCGGCTGAGCTCCGACCCACGATCGAGGCATTGCTGGACGGTCTCGCGCCGCTGACCGGATCGCATGTTGCGTCGAACGCCGTCGACCTCACCGACGACCAGATGGGCGACGGCTACGGGCGACCGACCGACGCCGCCCGCGAGGCGATGGAGCTCCTCGCTCGGACCGAGGGGATCCTCGTTGATCCGATCTATACGGCGAAGGCCCTGGCCGGCCTGATCGCGCGCGTGCGCGACGGTCGTCTCAGCGGCCCCGCCGTTTTCTGGCACGCGGGCGGGACCCCCGGCCTCTTCGAGCCGCAATGAGCTGACCGAGGCGAGCAGCCGCGCACGCGCCCTCGTGCATGCCGCCCCGCCGTCGATCCCATCGAGCGCCCGCGCGTAGCGCGTACATGGGTATCGCGACCACGATCGCGGCGCTCAACAGATCGCACCCGCTGGCTACTCGGAGGTCACACCCATGCACGCGGTAGGGCGGCCGCCGATGAGCGACAAGCCACGACCAAGGCTCGGCCGGTCATGCCTTCGTAGCTGCCGGCTGCTTCCGGCACCCATGCAGACGGTGCGGCCCGCCCGAATACGCCCGGTCCCTCCGGGCCGCCCGACGACCGCGACCGGCCGGTTCGGCCCGGCCGGCCCGAACCCTCCACGGACATTCCTCAGGCCAGCGACCTGATCCGGTAGCGGATCTCGCCGCGTGGCGTCGTCACGATGACGTCGTCGCCAGCGGAGCGGCCCATGAGTGCTCGGCCTACCGGTGACACGTTCGAGATGCGGCCCACCGCCGGCTCGGCCTCCGTCGAGCCGACGATCGAGAAGGTCGACACCGTGCCGTCCTCCTCCTCGACCGTGACCGTCGAACCGATCGTGGCGCGAGCGGCGGCCTCGCCGACGGGCGTCTCGATGACGGTCGCGTCGCGCAGCACCGCCTCGATCGCGGCGATTCGGCCTTCGAGGAAGGACTGCTCCTCGCGCGCGGAGCTGTAGTCGGCGTTCTCCTTGAGGTCGCCGAGCTCCTTCGCCGCCTTGATCCGGCCGATGACCTCCGGTCGCTTCGTCCCGACCAGCTCGTCGTGCTCCGCCTGGAGCCGGGCAAGGCCGTCGGCCGAGACGTACGTTGCGTCGCGAGGACGCCCCATCGCAGCCGCGGCCGCCGCAGATGTCCGCGGCACCCGCGCCAGGCTCGGCCGCGTTGCCCTCGAGGCGGACGCCGCCCCCGCGGTGCCCGCCGCGCTCGTCGTCGGTCTCGGCGCCCGCCGAACCGCGCCGCCCGCCGCCCGTCGTTTCGGTTGCTCGCCCGCCCCTTCGGCGTCGCCGGGCTCCTTGACCACGACTCGACCGACCGGCGTCGGGCGCGTTGCTTCCCCCGGGACGAGCGAATTCGCGAGCCCGGTGACCTTCCGCTCGCCGGTCGCCGTCCGGAGATTCGCGAACGGCAGGATCACGGTCCCATCGTGGAGGGCGGCTCGATCCGCGGCCGGGACCGTGTCGGCGAATGCGCCGAGCACCGCGTCCTCGTACTCCTCGACCGCGGTCGTCGGAGCCCACCAGATCCGCGCCTTCTCGAGCCCGACGAGCGCCTGGAGCCAGTGGGCGGCCGGATGTGGTCGCCGCTCCCCGAGGCCCGTGTGGACCATCGCCTCGACCCGCCCGCCGAGCGAGCCGTCGGTCGCACCGATGTAGACGACCCGCGTCGAGGGGATCCAGAACGACGCCAGCCGCGCGGCGAGGGCTCGGCTCGTCGGACGCTCACCGTCGAGACGGAGCTCGGGAACGAGCTCGAGCCATTTCCCGATCCGGGTGAGCTCCAGGGGCGCGGTGGCACGAGTCGCGGGAAGCTCGACGATGAACACGCCCGGCCCTCGGGCGGGGACCGGGCGGCCCCAGACGACCGGCCCGTCGGCCATCAGGTCGACGGCCCTGAGGAGCGCGGCCGCGCCGGTGTCGGCGGCGCTCGCCGGGAGCGGTCCGGTCACGAGACCGCCCGATCCGGATCGATTTGAGCAGGAAGCAGGATCATCGTTCTCCAATCGTCGAGGAATCGCCGGGATGCGTGCCCTCCACGCCTGTACGGACAGCCGTCACCGTCAGGGTATCGTCGCACCGACATGCGTCCTTCCGCCGAGCCGACCGTGCCGCCCAGCCCACCGGGGCCGGTGGACGGGATCGCGCCCGGGGCCCCGATCGCATCCTCCCGTCGGCGAATCCGGCGGACCCCACGGCCGAAGGTCGCGGCGGCCATCCTCGCGGCCTTTTCGGGCATCGCCCTCCTGACGGCCGGCATCGTCCAGACGGCCGGCGGGCTGGCCGGTCCATCCGCGCCGTTGGCGGCCCGCGCCTCCGCGGGTCTGCCGTCTCCGGGTGCCACCGGCGCTGCCGCCGCGTCACCGGTCGCCCGCTCGGCCTCGCCGGGAGCTTCGGGCTCCGCGCCAGCCTCGGCGATGCCGCCACCGTCGGGCCCGCTCGCCTCGCCGGGAGACGCGGGCAATGGCCTGACCGGCACCGCTCTGCGAGATGCCCGGCTGCAGGCAACCCTCGATCGTGTTCGTCTCAAGCTCGGGATCCCTGGCGCGTCGGTCACGATCCTGTTTCCCGACGACACGAGCTGGACGGGCGTCAGCGGGCTCGCGAATGTCGGCTCGCGTGCCCCGGTGACGCCGCAGACGGCATTCGCGTTCGCGAGCATGAGCAAGACGTTCACCTCGGCCCTCGTCATCCAGCTGATCACGGCCGGGCGCCTCCACCTGACGGACTCCGCGGCGGCGTACCTTTCCGGGCTCGCAACACCGATCGACCGCCGCATCACGATCGCGATGCTGCTCGACCACACGAGCGGCCTCGACGACTATTTCCTCAACCCGAAGATCGACAAGCCGCTCCAGGCCCAGCCCACGCGCCCGTGGACGACCGATCAGGCCCTGGCGTACGTCCTGAAGCCCTACTTCCCCCCGGGTCGCGGCTGGCATTACTCGAACACGAACTACCTGCTCCTCGGCCTGATCGCCGAGCGCGTCACCGGCCAGCCCCTCGACGTCGCGATCCGCAGCCGGCTGCTCGACCCCTCCGGCCTGAGTGCCATCTGGTACCAGGCGAAGGAGCGGCCACGCGAGACCCTCGCTCACGGCTATCGCCTCACGGGGACGAAGCCGAGCGCGAAGCCCATCGACCTGGCCGACGGCTCCGGCGTGGCCCCGTTTCGGTCCGTCGTGACCGCCGCCGCCGGCGCCGGCTCGCTCGCCGGCACGACGAGCGACCTCGCGCGCTGGGCGCGGCTTCTCTATTCCGGCCAGGTCCTCGGGCCCGACGGGACGGCGATCCTCCTCGGCGGCTTCTCAGCCACGGCGCCCTACAAGCCGCGGATCGCCTATGGCTACGGGGTACAGGCGATCACGATCGACGGACACGCGAGCTTCGGTCACAGCGGCCGCCTCCTC
The DNA here is from genome assembly GCA_036264795.1 of Candidatus Limnocylindrales bacterium. GTDB lineage: Bacteria > Chloroflexota > Limnocylindria > Limnocylindrales > CSP1-4 > CF-46. The sequence continues at coordinate 8,749 of DATAQF010000208.1, forward strand.
GGGTTCCGGGGCGTGGTCCGCCACTTCCCCCTCGACGGCCTGACGATCGCCGTCCTCACGAACCAGAGCCGAGCCGATCCGGCCGAGATCGCCCGCCAGCTGCTGCCCGTCGCGATTCCGCCGCCCGCGCCCTGCCCCCTGTGCCCGATGGCCCGCTGACCGCGGGAACGCGCAACTCCCGGTCGCACCCGCCGCGGACGGGAGGGAACTGCAAGGAGTGCGTGACTCGAGACCCTCGCCCGCGCCGACCGCTGCGACGGATGATCGCGCGAACGCAGCGAACCCGAAGCGGAGGGCGCACCGATGCCACAACGAGCCTGGTCGCCGAAGCGCGAGCGCCAGTACGAGCACATCAAGGACGGGCTTCTCGAGCAGGGACGGCCGGAGGACAAGGCGGAGGAGATCGCTGCTCGGACGGTGAACAAGGAGCGCGCCCGCGCCGGCGAGGCGAAGACCGCGAGCCGGACCTCGATCGACGACATCTCGTCGTCCCGTCGCGGTGGCCTGCGGTCGCACGGCGGTCCGCGCGGCCGCACGTACGAGCAGCTTCGCAACGAGGCTCGCGAAAAGGGGATCGAGGGCCGTTCGAAGATGACGAAGGCCGAGCTCCTCCGCGCGGTGGATCGCTGAACCTGGAACTTTTTTTGCCGCCGACCCTCGCGCATGACGCGGCGGCGATGGGACGAAGGGACCTCCCCGCGCGAGTACGGACGGGCGATGACCGGACCTCGCCAGCGCGCAAGACTTGGGCGGACTGCCGGAGGGGAGCGATGTCGCACCGGGTCGAGATCTATGCCGCGGAGGGCGTGGCGATCGCGGTTCTGCCGCAGGTCGGGTCCCTGCGCGCGATCGTCGAGGGCGACCGGGACGTCATCCTCGAGGACGCGACGTGGCACCCCCTCGACGGCGCTCCGCCCCGCGCCATTCCGAGCTTCCGGCTCGCGCCTGACGACATCCACATCGCGGTCAGCGAGGCGGACGAGGAAGGCCCGGTGCACGCCCAGTGGCATGATGTCGCCGTGGAGGTCGGGCCCTACCGCGTGACCGGCCAGATGCCGACGATGCCCGGCTTCGATCCGGGTCGCGCGCTTGCGCGGCCGACCGGCGAGTTCGTCCTGCTGCGGGACGTCCAGATCGCGCTCGTCGGCGGCGAAGATCCGGGATCGGTCCGCCAGCGGAGCGCCCTCGTCAATCGCTACGTGGTGGATCGCGTCGAGGCCGACCTCATGCTCGGGTTCTTCTTTCCCGGAGCCGAGATGGTCGTGACCCGCGGAAGCGAGAGCAACTCGGCGGGCGCCGGCGCGACACCTGCGGATCCGGCCGCCCCAGCGGCGACACTCGCCGCTGGCAGCGCGCCGGCCGGGAGCTCGTCACCCACACCGATCGACCCCGGCGGCATGACCACCGAGATCGGCGGCCCGGCCGTCGCCTAGGGTCCCGCTCGAGCTCGCTCGCGCAGCGACAGACTGGCTACGCGCCGGCCCGATGCTGGACCGGCTTGCGATGCGGACGGTGAGCCGGCCGGCCAGCGGCCTCTCGTGGTCCGCCGCGTGAACCGCCACGCGACCCACCGGCGTCGGGCCCTCCGCCGCGAAGCGGACGGGGCTCGATGTTGCGGTCGGGGATGAACCCTTCCTCGGTCGTCCACGGGATCGCGTGCTTGAGGAGCCGCTGGACGCCGCGCAGAAGGTCTGCCTCGTCGATCGTGACGAGGCTGATCGCGTCGCCCGTCAGGCCTGCCCGGCCCGTCCGGCCGATTCGATGGATGTAGTCCTGCGGGTTCCACGGCAGCTCGAAGTTCACCACGTGCGGCAGGTCCTCGATGTCGAGGCCGCGAGCCGCGACGTCGGTCGCGACGAGGACGCGGATCTGGCCGGTCTTGAACTCCTCGAGAGCCCTCGTTCGCTCGGGCTGGGAGCGATCGCTGTGGATCGCCACCGCGTTCAGTCCCTGGCGATCGAGCCAGGTGGCGAGGCGCGTCGCCCCGATCTTCGTCCGGGTGAACACGAGAACCTGGCGGAGGTCCTGCTCGCGGATCAGGTGAGCGAGCAGCGCCTCCTTGCGATCGCGATCGACCGGGTAGACGAGCTGTCGAATCGCCTCGACGGTCGTGTTCCGTGGCGCGACCTCGACCTCGTCGGGGTTGTTGAGGATCGTCCGCGAAAGACGCCGGATCTCGTCGGAGAATGTCGCCGAGAACATGAGGTTCTGGCGCTTCGCCGGAAGCAACGCCGTGATCCGCTGGATGTCCGGCAGAAAGCCCATGTCCAGCATCCGATCGGCTTCGTCGAGAACGAGGATCTCGACCTGTCCGAGGTTCGCGACTCGTTGTCCGACGAGGTCGAGCAGCCGGCCGGGCGTCGCGACGAGGATCTCCACGCCGTCGCGGAGCGCCCGGATCTGGGGGTCCATCGGCATGCCGCCGTACACGACGGTCGAGCGAAGGGGAACCGTCCGGCCATAGGTCCGGACGCTCTCGTCGACCTGCATCGCCAGCTCCCGGGTCGGGACGAGGATCAGGGCCCGCACGGGATGGCGAGCCGGTGAGAACGAGGTATTGGCGTGCTGCCGCAGCCGATCGAGGATCGGAAGGGTGAACGCGGCAGTCTTGCCCGTCCCCGTCTGGGCGGCCGCGAGGACGTCGCCGCCGGCGAGGACGAGTGGGATCGCCTTTGCCTGGACCGGCGTGGGCTGTTCGTAGCCCTCCTCGGCAACGGTCCGGACGAGGTCGGCCGAGAGGCCGAGGGTATCGAAGGTCATGTGGCTCCTGGTGCGTCGCCTCGCGCGGGGCTGCGCGTGGGCGACACGTGTTGACGTGTCCCGCTCGCCTCCCTTGACGTCGTGCAAACGACGCGGTGCGAGCGCGGCTCCTCCGGAGCATAGCCGATGACCGACGGTCGAGCCGTCGATGGCGACGAGTCAACGGCCGCCCTGGCGCGTCCGCGCACCGATTCGCGCACGCAAGCCGTCCGTTCGCCCGATCGGGAATGGTTCATCTGGGGGACGACCGCCATTTCGGCGAACTGGCATACTCCCGCAAGGCCCCCAGGCCACAGGTCATGCTCCCGACAGACAGGCTGAAAACCGAAGACCGCCGCCCCCACGGCAGGATCCTGTCGTCTCCGGGCCGCCGAGCGATCTCCACCGACCACGCTCGCCGGCCCCCGCCCCGGTCGGACCTCACCCGATCGCCCTCCATCCCACGCGCTCCGCGATCCGCATCGGTTCGCCTCGCCTCGCCCTGCCGGGCGGCATCACCCACCGTCACCGTGCCCCACGCACGGTGTTCCGGCGGAGAGGAGGCACGAGCGTTGCGGGATCCCCAGGCAGGCGCCCAGAGGGCGTCAGGCCACCGGTCGGTTCGACTGGTCGTCGTTTCGGTCATGGCGAGCGTCATGGCCATCGGAGGGCTTGCCGCCCAACCGACACCCGTCGCCGCGGCTGGAGCGAAGGTCGTCATCGTCGTCGGCCCGGTCGGCTCGAGCACCGCGAACTACATCTACAACGCGCGGAAGCTCGCCGCGCAGGCCCGCTCCTATGGCGCGACCGTGTATGAGGTCTACAGCCCGCACGCGACGTGGGCTCGGGTCCGGAGCGTCGCCCTTGGCGCGAAGCTGTTCATCTACCTCGGCCACGGGAACGGCTATCCGAGCCCCTACGGCCCGTTCAGCCAGTACTCCAAGGACGGCCTCGGTCTGAACTCGTCCGACGGCAGCTCACGGAACGCGTATTACGGCGAGTACTACGTCTCCCACTACCTCCACCTCGCGCGGAATGCCGTGGTCGTCCTGAACCGGCTCTGCTACGCGTCCGGGGACTCGGAGTGGGGGAGCGCCAATCCGACGAAGGCCACGGCGATCCAGCGCGTCGACAATTTCGGGGCGGGGTTCCTGCGCACCGGAGCCAGAGCCGTGTTCGCCGAGGGGATCAACAGCGCCGGCTTCATCCTCTACAGCCTGTTCCGGACGAGTCGGACGATGACGCAGACGTTCTGGTCGGACCCGGCCCGCTCGGGCCGCTACGACTTCAGCTTCTCGTCGCGGCGGACGCCCGGCAAGGTGGCGCTCATGGACCCGTACGCGCCGAGCCGCTACTACCGGTCCGTGATCGGCGACCTCGGCATGACCGGGGCGACCTGGCGGGCCGGCTGATCGCGACCTGATCCGAGCCCGCCCCGACGCGAGACCGAGACCGACTCGGACGTCAACCGCCCCTCTCCGGGTGCGCGACGTCCGAGGCGGCCGCATCGCAGCGGCTGGTCGCGACCGGCGCCGACGACCTACCATCACGCCATGGCAATGACGACCACCGACCGTCTCCCGTTCACGGGCGACGCCGACGCCGACCGGCTCCTCGTCAGCGACCCGCTGGCCCTCCTCATCGGGTTCGTGCTCGATCAGCAGGTTCCCCTCCAGAAGGCGTTCTCCGGCCCGATCGAGCTCCGCCGCCGCATCGGGAAGCTCGACGCGAAGGAGATCGCCGCGATGGACCCCGAGAAGCTCGACGCGGCCTTCCGCGAGCGACCGGCCCTCCATCGATTTCCCGGCAACATGGCGAAACGGACACGCGAGCTCGCCGCGTACCTGGTCGAGCAGTACGACGGCGACGCGTCCCGGATCTGGCTCGAGGCCCGCGACGGAGCCGACCTGCATGCGCGGCTGCTGGCGCTTCCCGGGTTCGGTCCGATGAAGGCCGAGACCCTGCTCGCGATCCTCGGCAAGCGCCTCGGGGTTGCGCCGGCGGGCTGGGAAGCCTTCGCGCCAGGTCACATGACGCTCGCCGATGTCGACGGCCCCGAGGCGCTCAGCCGATACCAGGCGGGAAAGCGCGCGTGGAAGGCGGAACAGCGCGCGGCGGCCGAGAAGAGCTGATTCGTCGCGGGGGCCCGACCGCGACCACGCGGCTGGACGAACAACGGCGCGCGGCGTATCGTTGCGTCTGCAACTAATACGCCCAAGGAATCATCCATGATCGCCGACGACCATGCCATCCAGGCCGCCCTCTCGCGAGGCGGGACCATCGACATCACGACGACCGGACGACTGAGCGGTGAGCCGCGTCGGATCGAGATCGTCTTCCATCGCATCGACGGGCGGATGTGGATCTCGGGCACCCCGTCGCCCAGACGCCGTTCATGGATCGCGAACCTCACGGAGAACCCCCACCTCACCGTGCACCTCAAGGGACCCGTGGCCGTCGCCGATCTACCGGCGACCGCCCGGATCGTCGACGACCCCGCGGAGCGGCGAACGATCCTCGAGCGGGTCGCCCGGGCCTGGAATCGAACCGATGTCGACGGGATGGTCGCTCAGAGCCCGCTCATCGAGGTGATCCTCGACGACGTCGCCGCGTAAGGCGTCGCGAACCCAATCTGCAGCGCCGTCGCGCTCAGGGCGTCGGGATCCGGATCGAGAGCAGCCAGCCGATCGCGTTCGCGATCAGCCACACGAGCCCCACGAGGATGAGGATGATCGCAGCCAGCGCCGCCACCTCGCCGCGGGTCGAGGCCTTCGGGTCGAGCGCGTGCCGCCGGAAGAGCGCGAGGTTCTGGCTGTTCGACCGCGAAACGACGTCGAAGAGATCGCCGAGCACGGGGACCGAGCCGACCCCGAGATCGACCACCGTGTTCGCGACCATCCGGCCGACGACGATCCGGGGCACCCCGAAGCGAGCCGCCTCCGCGATCAGCCAGAAGCCGACGAGGGCCGAAAGCGCGTCGCCGACGACCGGGACGAGGCCGATGATCGGGTCGAGCCCG
>DATAQF010000238.1:0-2264 GCA_036264795.1 Candidatus Limnocylindrales bacterium
CCGTCGAGGGTCAGGCCGTTGTGGACGATCGTCCACGGAACCTCCGGGTGGACCGATGACTGCGACTCGCTGATCGCGACGACGCCGTCCGGGCGGTCGGCGAAGACGTCCCGGGACCAGGGCATGTCGAGCCGGCCGTGGAACGTCGAGACGACCGGCGTGCGCGACGCCCGCCGCAGGGCAAGGCCCCACCAGTCGAGGTGGCTGTGGATGATGTCGAACTCGTCCTGCCGGTCGAGCGCCTTGAGCATCGTCGCGAGGATGAAGCCTCCGACGTCGTCGCCATGGCCGGTCGGCCGAAGGGCGCGGGGCACCGTGGCGGAGAGCTCGCCCGGAACCTTGGAATCGCCGGAGGCGAACGTCGTGACGTCGTGGCCGCGCCGGGTGAGCTCGGTGACGAGCTCGAAGACGACACGCTCGGTCCCGCCGTAGCCCTCGGGCGGAACGCGTTCCATCGGCGGGGCGACCTGGGCGATTCGGAGTGGGCGGATCATGGCTCAGTATGCCTCAGGGCTGGAAAAAGGCCGCGGTCCCGTGGGACGGGACCGCGGCCGGCTGTGTCCTGGCAAGCCAGGGGTCGAGCTAGTAGCGGCGCTCCTCGCGGACGACCGTCTCGGTGTCGGAACGACCCTCGACGTCCTCTTCGGTCTTGTCCCCGGCCCCGGCGCCACCGGCCGCGCCGACGGCACCGCCGACGACCGCGCCGGGAGGACCGGCAATCGCGCCACCGATGGCCGCACCGGCGAGCCCGCCGGCGACGCCGCCGGCGCCCGCGCCGGCCTCGTCCTTGCCTTCGGTCGCCTCACCGGCCATGGCGCCGCCGGCCGCGCCGATCACGCCACCCACGACGGCGCCCGGAGGTCCGCCGACCGCCATCCCGACAGCCGCACCGCCGAGTGCGCCGGCTCCCGCGCCGACGGCTTCGTTGCCGTGCTCGCCGTGCGTCGTGGTCTCGTCCTCGACGACGACCTCGTCGCGGCGATTCGGATCGTAGGGGCGCTTCGGATCGTTCAGATCGTCGTAGGCCATCTCATCTCTCCTGACTGAAGGTCGCCGGTCGGGCCTGAGGCCGCGTCCGGCGTTGGTCCTCCCGACGGTACGCACCGCTCACGGGCGAGGGCACCACGGATCAGGGGTCGGTCATATCAGCGACATGACGGGCGAAGGCGACCGTTGACTGCGGGCCACGGACCGCCCGCGGCGGCCGCTTCGCGCGGAGAGCTAGAGGGCGAGCGGGTCGAGCTTCTCCCGATCGATGCCCAGATCCGCGAGGGTCCGCGCCACCTTCTGCGCCGGGAGCGCCCCGCAGCGCCCGAGCTCGGCAACGGCCGCGGCGGCGATATGCGGCGGGTCGATCTCGAAGAGGGACCGGAGCGCCTCGCGCGTGTCCGAGCGGCCGAAGCCATCGGTGCCGAGGGAGACGTAGTAGGGCGGCAGCCACCGGGCGACCATGTCGGGAAGGGACTTCATCCAGTCGGTCGCGGCGACGATCGGCCCGCCGTCGGGGCCGAGCACGGTGGAGACGTATGGAACGTGCGCTGGCTCGTCGGGATGGAGTCGGTTCCAGCGCTCGGCCTCGAGCGCGTCGCGACGGAGGAGCGGGAATGACGGCGCGGAGTAGATCTCGGCCGCGATTCCGGCCTTCTCCGCGAGGAGCTGCTGGGCAGCGATCACCTGCTGGAGGATGGCACCCGATCCCACGAGCCGAGCCCGCTGCGCCTTCCGGCCGAGGTCCGGCGCGTCGGCGAACCGGTACAGGCCGCGGACGATCCCCTCGTCGATGCCGTCCGCCTTCTTCGGCTGGGCGTAGTTCTCGTTGTAGAGGGTGATGTAGTAGAAGACGTCCTCGCCGCGGTGGTACATCCGCTCGATCCCGTCACGGACGACCGCGGCGAGCTCGTAGGCGAACGCCGGGTCGTAGGCCCGCAGGTTCGGCACGGTCGAGGCGAGGACATGCGAGTGACCGTCATCGTGCTGGAGTCCCTCGCCGGTGAGCGTCGTCCGGCCGGCCGTCGCGCCCATGAGAAACCCTCGCCCACGGGCGTCGCCGAGCGCCCAGATCTGGTCTCCGGTCCGCTGGAAGCCGAACATCGAATAGAAGATGTAGAACGGGATCACCGGGAAGCCGTGCGTCGCGTACGACGTCGCCGCAGCCTGGAGCGAGGCCATCGAGCCCGCCTCGGTGATCCCCTCCTCGAGCACCTGGCCGTCCTTCGCCTCGCGGTAGGACAGGACGAGGTCGGAGTCGACCGGGTCGTAGCGCT
>DATAQF010000268.1:0-2770 GCA_036264795.1 Candidatus Limnocylindrales bacterium
TCCCGATCCCGATCCCGACGCCGATCGGCGCCCAGCCGGGTTCCGGGACGGGCTCGCCGACAAGGGCAGGCAGACCCTGGCCTCTCTCGAGCGCGTCGCCGGCCACGCCATTCGGGCGGACGGGCGTCCCTCGCCCCCGGCGTGAACCCACCAGCAGCGCGAGTGCCGCGACCGCGGCCGCCAGCCCGAACGCAACGAGGAGAACCGTGCCGGCGCGTTCCCCGGTCAGCAGCCAGTAGGCCCCGCCGACGACGAGCCCGAAGATCGCCATCCTCGCGAACAGCTTCGCCTCGTCGGAGATCGTCCTCATGGCAGGGTCTCGGCGGCGGCGGATGCGCTCTCGGCGACGGCCAGGCTTTCGACCGCGGCCAGGCGTGCATCGAAGACCGGTCGCGCGGATCGAATCATCGGCAGCTCTCGGAAGTTGCCTGGCTGGGGCGGCGAGTCCGCCCACCATTCGAGGGTTCCGCCGATGCCCCAGGCGTCGGGCGGCTGGTCCGGCGGCTTGCGGAGGGCGAGGACCACGGCGAGCAGGAATGGGAGCGTGCCGATGCCCATGATCGCCGAGCCGATCGTCGAGAGAAGGTTGAGGTTCGCCCAGCCCGTCGATGCGGCGTAGTCGGCGATCCGCCGGGGCATGCCCTCGAGGCCCAGCTGGTACTGGGGGAGGAATGTCAGCGTGAAGCCGACGATCCACAGGACCCATTGGATCCGTCCGAGACCCTCCGAGAGTCGCCGCCCGGTCATTTTCGGGAACCAGTAGTAGATCGCGGCGAAGACGGCGAACACCGAGCCGCCGACGAGCGTGTTGTGGAAATGGGCGACGACGAAGTACGTGTCCTGAAGGTGAAAGTCGAGAGCCGGCGAGGCGACGATGATCCCGGTGATCCCGCCGAGCAGGAACAGGTACAGGAAGCCGACGGCCCACAGCATCGGCGTCTCGAAGGTGAGGTGGCCGCGCCACATCGTCGCGATCCAGTTGAAGAACTTGATCCCGGTCGGGACCGCGATCGCGAATGAGGCAAGACTGAAGAACGGCAGGCTGACCGCCCCGGTCGTGAACATGTGATGGGCCCAGACGGCCATCGACAGGCTGGCGATCGCGACGGTCGCGAACACGAAGGCGACGTACCCGAACACCGGCTTGCGGCTGAAGACCGAGACGATCTCGGTGACGACGCCGAAGAACGGCAGGATGAGGATGTAGACCTCGGGGTGGCCGAAGAACCAGAAGAGGTGCTGCCACAGGATCGCCGAGCCGCCCTGGGTCGGGTCGAAGATCGCGCCGCCGAGGTGACGGTCGATGAGGAGCATCGCCAAGGCGGCGGTCAGCGGCGGGAACGCGAACAGAATCAGGAGCGCCGTCACGAGGATGTTCCAGGTGAAGATCGGCATCCGGAACATCGTCATGCCCGGCGCCCGGCGGCCGTGGATCGTGACGATGAAGTTGATCGAGCCGATGACTCCGGAGATCCCGATGACCGCCAGCCCGACGATCCAGAGGTCCTGGCCGATCCCGGGCTCGTAGCCCAGTCCGCTCAACGGGACGTAACCGGTCCAGCCGGACGCCGCCGGTCCCGTGCTCGTGAGGAAGCCGGAGAGCACGATCAGCGCGCCGACGAGGAACATCCAGAACGACAGCGCGTTCAGCCGCGGGAACGCCATCTCCGCAGCGCCGATCTGGAGCGGCACGACGAAGTTCCCGAGTCCGACGGCCATCGGCGTGCCGAACAGCAGCAGCATGATCGTGCCGTGCATCGTGAAGAGCTGGTCGTAGCCCTGCTCGGTCAGGAGCTGGAGGCCGGGCTGGGCGAGCTCGGTCCGCATCCCCATCGCCATGAGCCCGCCGATCAGGAACATCGCGAACGAGGCCGTGACGTACAGGATTCCGATTCGCTTGTGGTCGGTGGTCGTCAGCCAGCCGGTCAGACCGCCGACCTCGACCGGAACGACGGAGCCGGCGAGGCGTGGCGCCGCGACGGCTTCGGTCCGGTTCATGGCAGCGTCGACCCGGACGCGGCGGGCCCGGCGCTGCCGGATGGCGCTGCCCGTCCGGCCAGCCAGGCGTCGTACTCGGGTCTGGTGACCGCCCGGACGGTCAGCAGCATCCGATCGTGGAAGACGCCGCAGAACTCGGCGCACTGCCCGCCGTACGCCCCGGGCTCGTCGATCGTGATGTCGAACTCGTTCACCCGGCCGGGGATCGCGTCACGCTTGAAGAGGAACGCGGGCACGAAGAACGCGTGCGCAACATCCGTCGCCGTCAGAACGATGTGGATCGGCTCGCCCGCCGGGACGACCATCTCGGCCGGAGTGTCGGGCCCGCCGATCACGCGGACGCTCGTGCCCTCGTAGGCGAACGCCCACTGCCAGCGAAACGCCGTCACGTCGACCGTGACCTTGCCCGGGGTGCGGGCGTCGATCCGATCCAGGGCTCCCAGCGTCAGCCAGAAGAGGACCAGGACGATCACGATCGGGATCGCGGTCCAGGCGACCTCGAGCCGTGCCGCGTCGTGGATCTGGGGCGGAAGCGTCGTGCCGTCCGACCTCCGGCGCCGATAGCGCAGGACGTCGAAGGTGATCAGGCCCCACACGACGATGCCGACTCCGGCCGCGGCGACGATGAAGACGGTCCAGAGATCGGTGACGGCGCGGGCCTGCTGGGTGGCGGCGGCCGGCAGGCAGCCGGCCAACATCCCGGCGACCGCGCCGAGGGCGATCGCCGTGTGGCCACGTCCTCGGCGGCGGAGACGGAGACGGCGTGAGCCCC
>DATAQF010000283.1:0-5655 GCA_036264795.1 Candidatus Limnocylindrales bacterium
TCGGCGATCGGTCTGAACCTCCGGCTCGCCGAGCTGCGCTCGATCGGCCCGAAACCGCTGACGATCGGGCTGACGTCGGCGGTCGTGATCGGCACGTGCACGATCCTGGCGATCGTGACGCTGGGACTGGCGAACGGGCTCACGGTCTGAAGGAACGGCGCGCCCATGCCCGGGGGCGCCAACCGGCTGAGCGGCGGCCTCAGCCGGGGCGGGCCACCGGATCGGGCGTGTTCGTGCGGCGGACCCAGCCGATGCGAGCCAGCGCCACGGCACCGCCGACCGACGTGACGACGAGGATCGAGGCGTGGACGATCAGGGCCAGTGCAAACGCGGAATCGCGTGGGATGCCGATCGCCTTCCCGATCTCGACCGCCGCGAGCTCGAACGTTCCAAGGTTCGAAGGACCCGCCGGGACCGCGCTCGCCAGCGCGACTCCCGACGCGATGAGCGCCGCCTGGCCGATCGACAGCTGGAGACCGATCGACTGACCGACGGCCGCCCAGGACAGGATCGCGACCGTCCAGGCGAGCGCGCTCACGACGAGCGCCTCGACCAGCGTTCTCGGACGACTGGCCACGGCCAGGCCGCCCTGCAACCGTCTCGCGAGCTCGCGAACCTGCGGCCAGCGTTCGACCACGGCCGCAATCCGGTCGATGCCCGGCAGCCGGTGGGCCACGATCCCGAGGGCGAGGACGACGAGGAAGAGGCCGGCCACGCCGGCTCCGACGAGGACGGCGCTCGCGACGACGCCGCGAACGCTGAGGACGAGAAGCGCGACGGAGGCGATGCCGACGACGGCCACGAGATCGACGACGCGCTCGACGACGACGGTCCCGAGCGCCGACGCGCGACTGATTCCCTCGCGATCGCCGAGGTAGTGGCTCCGAACGAGCTCGCCGAGACGTGCCGGCAGGACGTTGTTGGCCAGGTAGCCGATCAGCAGGTAGCCGAGCATCGGTGGGTAGCGGACGCTCGCGATCGGACGGAGCAGCCGCTGCCAGCGGAGCGCCCGAAACGCGAGGTCACTCGAGCTGAAGACGGCGGCCAGCGCGATCCAACGGAGGTCCGCGTGGCTCAGGACCTCGGCAGTCCGCGCCAGGTCGACGCCGCGGAGGACGAACCACAGGGCAACGATCGAGATCGCCGCGCCGACGAAGGCCCGCAGGAACGTCCCGGAACGCATGATCGACCGCCGCGAGCCCGCGGCGCTCAGGCCGCCGACGACGGGGGCGGCGCCGGTCTCCGAGCAGTGAGCTTTGGCGATCGGCGAAGGCCGATCCGATGGAGCACGTAGCGCGCGACGACGCGCATCGTCGAGAGCCCGTACACGACGCTTCGCTTGAACCCGACGGAGCTTGCTTCCTCGAAGTACCGGGTCGGGACGCCGATCTCGCCGATCCGCCGGCCCATCCCGGCGGCGACGACCTGGGCGATGAGCTCCTGGTCGAACACGAAGTCGTTGCTGTTCAGCTCATACGGGATCGTCTCGAGCAGGCGGCGGCTGTACGCGCGGAGGCCGGTGTGGTACTCCGACAGCCGGAGCCCGAACGCGACGTTCTCGACGAGGGTCAGGAACCGGTTCGCGACGTACTTCCAGGTCGGCATTCCGCCCGCGAGCGGATTCCCCAGGAACCGGCTGCCGAGCATCAGATGCTTGTCGCCCGAGAGGATCGGCGCGATGAGGGCCGGGATCCGCGTCGCGTCGTACTGGTAGTCGGGATGGAGCATGACGACGACATCCGCGCCGCGTTCGAGCGCGGCTCGATAGCAGGTCTTCTGGTTGCCGCCGTAGCCCAGGTTCTGGCGGTGGATGATCACGTCGAGGCCGAGCTGCCTGGCGATGTCGACCGTCTCGTCGGCCGACACGTCGTCGACGAGGATGATCCGGTCGACGAGCTCGTGGGGGATGTCCGCGTAGGTCCGTTCCAGCGTCTTCGCGGCGTTGTAGGCCGGCATGACGACGACGATGTGCTGGGGAGCCGGTCGGGCCTCGATCATCAGCGCAAGGCTACTCGATCGGACTCGGAACGGCGGGCTGCGACGACCCCTCGGCCAGGACCGCGCGGCGACTATGCTGGCCGGGTGCTTCCCGCTCGGGCCGATCGCCTCCGGCTGATCTCGCTCGGCAGCCTGTTCGTCCTCGCGCTTCTCGTCGGCCTCGAGCTCAGCCGGCCGTTCCGCTCGGCCTCGATCGGCTTCGACAGCCAGGTCGCCGTCATCCACTTCGACCGGATCGTCAGCGGACGGCACATCGAGCAGTTCGTCTCGACGACGTCGAAGCCAGTCCTGACGTTCATCTACGGCCCGCTGTACGCCCTCACGACCGACTGGCGGCCGATCGCATGGGCGACCATCGCGGCGTACGCCGCCGGCATCGTCGGCGTCGGCATCCTCGTCGCACGCGCCGCTGGGCCGGTCGCCGCGGCGTTTTCCGCGGTTGCGGTCCTCGGGGCGCCGAGCCTCCTGTTCGACGTCGGGTTCGCCCTCGCCACGCCCTGGGCCCTTCTCGGCTGGGTCGCCGCCGGGCTCGCGATCACGGCCGAGCGGCCGCGCTACGGGCTCGCCGGACTCGCCCTCATGCTCGCGGCGCTTGCCCGGGTCGAGACCCTCGTCGTCGTCGGTGTCGCCGCAGCCGTGCTGGCTATCGCTACCGTGGCTCGACGGCCGCAGCCGCGCCGGGCCTGGCTCGTCCCGATCATCGGGGCGGGCGCGATCGTGGTCCTGTGCCTCCACGATTGGGCGCTTGCGGGCGATCCGCTCCTCTGGACGAAGATCGCCGCCCGCTACAGCCAGGCGACGTCGCTTCACGTCCCGACGCCGATCGAGGTCGTCAAGCTGCTCCTCGTGCGGTACGCCCAGCTCGGGGGGGCGGTCATCCTCGCGTGCCTGGGACTGATCCGGCTGGTCATGAGGCACCAGCTCCGGCTTGCGATCGGGCTCCTGGCGCTGGGACCCGCTGTCGCCGCCTTCCTGCTCTTCCTGGCCGTCCGCGGCATTTTCGTGTCGGACCGCTACGTCGCGGCCATCGACGTCGCGGTGCTCACGGCGGCCGGCATCGGACTGGCCGGGCTGACGAGTGACGCCTGGGCCTGGGTCGGCGAGCGGATCGGGGCTTCGTCATGGCCGACCCCCTACCCGCTGGCGATCGGTGTCGCGGTCGCGGTGTCGATCGCCGTCGTGCTCGTCTGGCCGCATGGGCCGTTCAACGCCGAGCTCCGTGCGGAAGTCCGCGCGAGCGTCGAGACCGGCGCCGACACGGACCGGGCCATCCCGATCATCGCCGCCGCACTCCGCGCCGAGGCCGCGGCGCCGAACCCAGCAGTGCTCGTTCCGACCGCGGTCCGACCGCGTGTCGTCCTGGGGCTCGGCGTACCCCTGACCGAGGTCGGCGGGACGGATCGCCTCCCGCTCGACGCGAGCGGCAACCCTCTCCGGGCGGGTCAGATCGTCGATCACGACCGTCGGGCCGAGCTGCGACCCGACGTCCTCCACGTCCTCGAGGTGAGTGGACCCACGGCCCTCGGCACGCTGCGATTGGAGCCGCTCCTGGCCGATCCCGCGCGCGGCCTCTGGGTCGTCGCCGTCCGTTGAGGCCGGGAGTCCGGACGAGAGGAGCGTGGGGACGTCATCCCATCGACATTGACCCCGTCGGCAGTTGTGACACGATTGCGGCTGCCAAACGACTCGGAGACACCTGATGTTCGAACGCCTCTTCGGTGGACGCGAGGTCGACCCCGCGACCGCCGCGCGGATCCCGCCCGGCCAGTACAAGACCGACAAGTTCCCCGTCCTGCATTACGGGTCGGTTCCCAAGACCGACCTCGCGACCTGGGACTTCCGCGTCTACGGCGAGGTGGATGCGCCATTCACCCTGACCTGGGAGCAGTTCAAGGCCCTGCCGCGCAAGACCGTCCACACGGACATCCATTGCGTGACCCGGTGGACGAAGCTCGACACCGACTGGGAAGGCGTGCCGATCCAGGAGATCCTTCGGCTCGCGCAGGTGCGCCCGACCGCCACCCACGTCGTCGCCCATTCGGAGCAGGGCTACACGGCCAACGTGCCGCTGTCCGTCCTCGACGATGACGATGTGATGCTCGCCGACACATTCGGCGGCGAGCCGCTCGAGACCGAGCACGGATGGCCGCTTCGCCTGCTGATCCCGAAGCGGTACTTCTGGAAGAGCGCGAAGTGGATCCGTGGCCTCGAGTTCCTCGACCACGACCAGCTCGGCTTCTGGGAGCGGTACGGCTACAACAACGACGCCGACCCCTGGAAGGAAGAGCGCTTCAGCGAGTAGGACGGGAGCGGCGACGCGAGCTCCCGGGCCGGACGGCCCATCGGCGGCCGCGCACGATCAGGCGGTTCAGACCGCCTCGGCGAGAGCCTCGACGAACTGGCTGTTGTACAGCTCGTAGTAGAAGCCGCGCCGGGCGAGGAGCTCGTCGTGGTCGCCCTGCTCGACGATGCGGCCACGGTCCATGACGAGGATCGTGTCCGCGTCCCGGATCGTCGAGAGCCGATGGGCGATCACGAACGTCGTCCGACCGCGCATCAGGCTCGACATTGCCTTCTGGATGAGGACTTCGGTCCGGGTGTCGACCGAGCTTGTCGCCTCGTCGAGGATCAGGATCGGCGGATCGGCGAGGAACGCTCGCGCGATCGTCAGGAGCTGCTTCTCCCCGGCGGACAGGTTCGTCGCGTCGTCGTCGATCACGGTGTCGTAGCCGTCGGGCAGGGTCCGGACGAAATGGTCGACGTGTGCCGCCTCCGCGGCGGCGAGGATGTCGGCCTCCGGTGCATCGAGCCGACCGTAGGCGATGTTCTCCCGGATCGTGCCGTGGAAGAGCCACGTGTCCTGGAGGACCATTCCGAACTGACGACGCAGGTCGTCGCGGTCGAGAAGTCGGATGTCGATCCCGTCGACGGTGATCCGCCCTCCGTCGATCTCGTAGAAGCGCATCAGCAGGTTGACGAGGGTCGTCTTGCCGGCGCCGGTCGGTCCCACGATCGCCACGGTCTGGCCCGCGGCGACGACCAGATCCAGGTCGTCGATGAGGGGTCGATCGGGCTCGTAGCGGAACGAGACGTCCTCGAAGGCGACCGCGCCATCGGCGCGGCCGAGCACGGCGGGCTCGACCGGATCCGGGATCTCCTCCGGCTCGTCGAGCAGCTCGAACACCCGCTCCGCGGACGCGACGGCCGACTGCAGCACGTTGACGATGCTGGCCGTCTGGATGATCGGGAAGGTGAACTGTCGCGAGTACTGGATGAACGCCACGACGTCGCCGAGCGTCATCTGCCCGGCGGCGACCCGCAGCCCGCCGATCACCGCGATCGCGACGTAGTTCAGGTTCGAGATGAAGTTCATCGCCGGCTGGATGATCCCGGAGATGAACTGGGCGCGATAGCTCGCCTGGTAGAGCCGCTGGTTCTCCTCGTCGAACGTCTCGACGGCCTGGCGCTGACGACCGAAGGCTTTCACGATCGCGTGCCCGGTGTGCATCTCCTCGACGTGGCCGTTCAGCGCCCCGGTCGACGCCCACTGGGCAACGAACAGCCGCTGCGAGCGGCGGATGATCAGCAGGGTCACGACGAGCGAGGCGGGCACGGCCAGGAGGGAGACGACGGCGAGCAGCGGGCTGATCGTCAGCA
>DATAQF010000304.1:0-12758 GCA_036264795.1 Candidatus Limnocylindrales bacterium
CTTGACCCCGAGCTCGCGGAGATAGTCCGTCAGGTCCTCGGCCATCTTCTTCGTCAGCGTCGTGACGAGGGCGCGCTCGCCGCGCTCGACCCGCTGGCGGATCTCCTCGAGGAGGTCGTCGATCTGGCCGTCGGTCGGGCGCACGTCGATCGTCGGGTCGACGACGCCGGTCGGCCGAATCAGCTGCTCGACGATCCGTTCGCTCCGCTCGTGCTCGTACGGACCCGGCGTGGCCGACATATGGACGACCTGGTTGAGATGGCCCTCGAACTCCTCGAACGTCAGTGGTCGGTTGTCGAGCGCCGACGGCAGCCGGAACCCGAAGTCGACGAGGATCTCCTTGCGGGTTCGATCGTTCTTGTACATCCCGACGACCTGCGGGATCGTCATGTGCGACTCGTCGACGACGAGCAGCCAGTCGGGCGGGAAGTAGTCAAGCAGCGTCCACGGCCGCGAGCCGGCTTCCCGACGCGAGAGATGGCGCGAGTAGTTCTCGATCCCGGTGCAGAACCCGAGCTCGCGCATCATCTCGAGGTCGAACGTCGTTCGCTGCCGAAGCCGCGCGCCCTCGAGAACGCGTCCCTCCGCCTCGAGCTCGCCGACACGCTCCTCCATCTCGGCCTCGATGTCGACGATCGCGAGCTTGAGCTTGTCCTGGGGCGTGACGTAGTGGCTCGCCGGATAGACGTTCACCTCGTTGCGCTCGGCAAGGAGCTCACCGGTGAGCGGGTCGAGCTCCGTGATCCGCTCGACCTCGTCGCCGAAGAACTCGACGCGGATGAGCGTCTCCTCCGAAGCCGGCTGGAACTCCAGCGTGTCGCCGCGTACGCGGAACCGCGCCCGCTGGAGCGCCTGGTCGTTGCGCTGGTACTGGAGGTCGACGAGCTGGCGGAGAACGCCATCGCGCCGGTAGGAGCCGCCCTTCCGGAGCCGCAGGACGGTCGCGCCGTAGTCGACGGGCGCGCCGAGGCCGTAGATGCACGAGACCGAGGCCACGATGATCACGTCGCGGCGCTCGAACAGGGCATGCGTGGCCGCGTGGCGGAGCCGGTCGATCTCGTCGTTCCGCGACGAGTCCTTCTCGATGTACGTGTCGCTCCGCGGCAGGTAGGCCTCGGGCTGGTAATAGTCGAAGTAGCTGACGAAGTACTCGACGGCGTTGTCCGGAAAGAACTCGCGGAACTCGGCGTAGAGCTGGGCGGCGAGCGTCTTGTTGTGGGCCAGGACGAGGGTCGGCTTCCGGTGCGCCTCGATGGCCTTGGCAATCGAGAACGTCTTCCCGGTGCCGGTCGCTCCGAGCAACGTCTGGTGTTTCAGCCCCTTCTGGAGGCCGTCCACGAGGCGCTCGATGGCCTTCGGCTGATCGCCGGTGGGCTCGAACGGGGCGACGAGGCGGAAGTCGGGCATGGGGCCGGAATCGTAGCACGAGGACCGGCGCGGCGTCGAACGGGCGTTCGGTCTCGGCCCCGCTGGATGGCGTCCCACGACGTCCCTTCCGTACGGCAGGGGTACGTCGAGGGGGACGAATCACTCATACCCGTCGGACGCCGTTCAACCGAGACTCGAGGCGGTGCATCCCAGCTCATCCGCGAGGTCGCTGTTCCCCGTGCATTTGCCGCTCCTCCCCCGACCGTCGGCGCCGCGCGGCGCGCCCGCGCCGGAGCGCGGCCAGAGCCTCGTCGAGTTCTCGCTCGTCCTCATGCCGCTGTTCCTGATCCTCCTCGGAATCATCCAGTTCGGCTTCATCTTCAACACCTACGTGACGATGACGAATGCGGCACGCGACGCGGCACGGCTCGGCACGGTGTACGTGTACGACCGCGCCCTGTCGAAGGACCAGAACGACCTCGCCCGGAACGAGTCGATCAAGACCTCGGTCATCGCCTCGATGAATCTCCTCTCGAAGACGACGCCCCGGTTCACGACCGGCGCGACGTGGACGAAGAGCGGCCTCATCTTCACGAACGGCGATCTGGTCGTCACCTACGTGGTTCCCAACGGGATCACGGACAACGATCCGCGGACCGGTGAACAGGTCACCGTGCGGGCGACGTATCACCAGGATCTCGTCATCCCCCTGATCGCGGCGCTCCTCCCGAAAGACGCCGGCGGACGGATGCAGCTCGTCGGCGAAGTCACGATGGTCCTGAACTGATGGCGGCACACGGCCGTCGCCGGTTCGGCGGCGTCCTTGACGACGTCGTTGGCCGTCGCCAGCGCGACCAGGGACAGGTGATCGTCATCTTCGCCCTGGCGCTCGTCGCGCTGCTCGGCGCGGCAGGCCTGGCATTCGATATCGGCCGGTTCTACAGCGAGCGCCGCTTCCTCCAGAACGCCGCCGACGCTGCGGCGCTGGCCGGCGCGAACGCCCTGATCCGCGGGGAGACGACCGCGGCGGCCGATGCGGAGGCCCGCGACATCCTTTCCCGGAACTTCCTCTCGAGCCCGAGCGGCGTCGTGCCGGCGCTGCCGCCCACGACCCCGGTGTATGCGAGCGGTCACGCGGGCGATCCCACCTACCTGATCAACGGGATCCTGTTCAGCGGGAACCAGGTGCGGGTCGCCGTCCAGAACCCCGTGAACTACACGTTCGGTCGGGTCATGGGTCTCACGAGCAGCGCGATCGGCGGTCAGGCCCTCGTCCAGACCCTGGGCAACATGATCCCGATCGCCGTCCGCCATTACCTCAACGCGCCCGGTCCGACGTCCGGCGCGGTCTCGCCGTGTGACGGCGACACCCGCGACTTCCAGGACCTCGTGTCCACGGCCGACACCGCGTGCCTCGGGAGCGAGACGAACGGGGCCCTGCGGACGATGCCGACCCGCGGCGCCGACTTCAACGCGCTGAACCCGAACGACGATCCATCTCACCACGGCCCGATCATCTCGCTCATCGGCCAGGGCGCCCAGGCGTCGAACTCGTCGAGCTTCCGGGGCTTCATCACGCTGGACATCCGTGACTTCCAGTCGTCGACCTCGAACGTGTTCTACAGCGGCGTGACCGCCGGCACGAACGCCAACACCCTTGCCGCACTCGAGGCCGGCTGGATCGGCAGCGGCTACCACGGTCCGGACGTCCCGCCGGTGACGTCGCCGCCGGATCCGAACGACCAGGTCGGGATCCTCGACGGCAACAAGGCCGGGATCATCATCTCCGCGATCAACGGCCACTTCGTGGCCGGGCAGGAGTTCATGGCCGCCGTGTACTCCGGCACCGTCATGACGATCCCGGACTTCAGCCTGACCGTCGCCGGCACGGTCGCGATCAACCAGACCCAGAACCGCGACAACGCGATCACGATGCTCGCCTCGAAGAACTCCGCCTTCACGGGCACGGTGGTGACGTCCGCGTTCAAGGACTGGGGCGACGCCGCGAACCCGTACGGGACCTCGCTGTCGCCGCTGACGTTCACCCCCCAGCCGGCGACCCCGGCGACGACGATCACCTGGGCGACCTTCAACACGACCGCCGCTCCCGTCGGTGTCTACACGATCTGGATCCAGGGCCATTCACCGAGCCCCTACCTCACCGACCACTACTACCCGGTCGCGGTGAATGTCGGCGGCGTCGTCCGCGACTTCTCGAGCACCGGCGCGGGCCTCGTCATCCCGGTCGCGACGACTGGCACGACCGGGACCGGCACGATGGCCTTCACGACGCCGAACAACAGCAGCACCTACTTCGGGGGGACGGTCAACCTGACGTTGGAGGGCGGGCCGCAGTCGAACGGCGTGCTGCCCGTCGGGCTCGGCGCAACGAGCGTCTCGCCATCGACGTTCACGTTGAACAAGGGCAGCAGCCAGACCGTGACGATCTCGATCAACGGCGGCTCGCTCGGCCCCGGCGAATATCCGCTGACGATCCGCGCGACCGGCACGAATTCGGCCGGCCAGACGGTGACCCGGCTCATCCCGATCCTCTTCGACGTGGCGACGGCGGGGACCTCGTCCGAGTACGTCGACATCATGGGCTTCGCGATCTTCCGGATCACGAATATCGGCAGCAATTCCGTCGACGGCTACGCGATCAGCGGGGTCTACGCCGACATGAACGACCCGGCTCTGCGCCT
The DNA here is from genome assembly GCA_036264795.1 of Candidatus Limnocylindrales bacterium. Lineage (GTDB taxonomy): Bacteria > Chloroflexota > Limnocylindria > Limnocylindrales > CSP1-4 > CF-46. The sequence goes on from DATAQF010000304.1 coordinate 4,071, forward strand.
CGGTCAGGTGGCGCGGCTGGTGCCCTGGAACTAGCCGGGGGCACGGCAATCAACCCTGTGGGCGGGCGCTGACGGGCCCGACTCACGACTGGGAGGCAATCACTTCATGGAGATGGAATACCGGGATCCGAGCAAGCGCGGGCGCTGGATCGTCGTCGTCGGTGTCGTGCTGGCGATCGTCGCCGGCGGCGCGGCGTTCTTCCTGATCAACCAGGCGCAGCAGCAGGCGGGTCAGGAAAGCCTCCAGAAGGTCGCGGTGGTCGTCGCGGCCCGCCCGATCCCCGCTCGGAAGCCCATCGAGGCGGACGATCTCACCGTTCGCGAGGTCCCCGTCGACCCGACGAACGCCCTCGGCATCGTCAGCACGCCAGACAAGCTCATCGGGCGCGTGCTCGCCGTGCCGGTCCTCCAGGACCAGATCGTCCTGACGAACATGCTGGCGTCGGAAGCGACCGGTGGCCAGTTCTCGATCCTGAGCCCCGGCGAGACGGTGGCCCCGGACTCCGAAGCCTGGCGGGCCGTCGCGATCACCGTGCCCGACGACCGGGCGGTCGGCGGCCTCATCCTCCCCGGCATGACCGTCGACGTGTTCATCAGCGCGACGGTCCTCGTCCCGCAGGATCTGCTGACAGCGGGCAAGTACTACACGGACAAGTCGACGAAGATCAGCTACCAGAACATGCTGATCCTCGCGAAGAGCAGCACCTTCTACATCGTGAAGGCGACGCTCTCGGTCGCCGAGGAGATCGCTCATCTCCAGGCGAGCGGCACGGCCTCGTTCAGCATGGCCCTTCGTCCCGACGCCGACGTTCGCCTCATGGACGCATCGAAGCTCGGCGAGACGACGAACCGGATCATCGCCCGATACGGCCTCCCGATCCCCGAGGCCTATCCGCCCGGCACCGGCCCGATCCCGACGCCGCAACCGACCCCGACCCCCACGCCGTCGCCGTCCGCTCCGGCTGGCTCCCCGCTCCCGTCCGGCTCGGCGAAGCCGTAGTCGCGGCGAGCGCGGCGATGGCGGCGGAGCCGTGGGCCGCGAGATCCGGGCCGGCGTTCCGGCCATCTCCTTCGCGCCGCTGACCCGGCGCGGCCTCCCGGCCGCCCGGCCCGCACTCCGCGGGCCGGGCGGCCACACGTCAGGCCGGCGGACCGACGAGCTCGTCCCAGAGCGCAGCGAGCAGCGACCGTGTGTCGGCCGGCCATCCGGACGTGTCGACCGTTCGCGTGGCCATCGGTCGGAGCCGCTCCGCCAGTCCCGTCTGCGCGGCGATCCGGCGATCGGCGTCGTCCGGCTCCATGCCACGGGCGAGCAGACGCTCGCGCTGGACGCGGTCCTCGCAGCGCACGAGCCAGATCTCATCGCACAGCTCTGCGAGGCCGCCCTCGACGAGCTTGATCGCCTCGATCGCCACGGCCGGCGCACCGGCCGCCTCCGCGTCTTCGATCGCGGCGAGGATCGCCGGCCGGACGGCCGGATGAACGACCGCCTCGAGGTCCGCGAGCGCCGATGGGTCCGCGAAGACGATCCGTGCGAGCGCGGCGCGGTCAAGGTTGCCGTTGGCGGCCCGGACGCGGTCGCCGAAGCGAGCCAGCACGGCATCGTGGGCCGGCTCGCCGGGTGCCGTCACCTGGCGGGCAAGCTCATCCGCGTCGATGACGACAGCGCCGTGCGTCCCCAGCCAGCCGGCGACGGTCGACTTGCCACAACCGATCGGCCCGGTCAGGCCGATCCGGACCGTCCGCCCTCGTCGGCCGGCGGCGGCGGCGTCTGCACGCTCGGCCGGGTCGGCCCGTTCGGCCGGGCCGTTCACGGCGCGCGCTCCTCGAGCTCGAGCCAGGCGTCCTCGAGCGTCGCGAGCGCCTGCTCGACGTCGGCGAGCTCGCTGGCGACGCGCCGCATCTCGACGAAGTTCGCGGCGACGCCCGGGGTGGACATCGCGAGCTCGAGCTGAGTCTTCCGCAGCCCGAGGCGGGACAGGTCGGCGTCGACAGCGGCCTTGCGGCGCCGATAGGCATCCTTGGAGAGCTTCTCCCTGCGACCGGCAGGACGGCGAGCGGACGATGCCGGGCGAGCCGCGACGGCCACGGCGACCCCAGGCCGATCGGCGTCGCCCCGTTCGCCGGCGGCTCGTGAGCCGGAGCCAACCGGCCGCCCCGGCGCGAGGCGCTGCCGCTGCGTCTCGGCTGCGGTATGGACCGTCCAGCCGTCCGCGACCGCGGCACGCCACTCGCGCCAACCGCCGGCAAACGGCACTGCCAGGCCGTCGTCGACGACCCACAGCGACGTGCAGACCGTCTCGAGGAGCCGCCGATCGTGCGACACGACCAGCAGCGTCGCGGACGACTCGGTCATGAACGATTCGATCGCCTCACGCGCCGGGATGTCGAGGTGGTTCGTCGGCTCGTCGAGAAGGAGCAGGTTCGACGGCATGATCCCCAGCAATGCCAGCTCGAGCCGCGACCGCTCGCCGCCGGACAGCGCCCGGATCTCCTTGAAGACGTCGTCGCCGCGGAACAGGAACCGCGCCAGGAACGCCCGGGCCTCGCCGGGAGTGACCGGGATGGCCTCGAGGAGGGCGTCGATGACCGTCGCGCCGGGAATCGCCGCCTCGCGGAGCTGGGCGAGGTACCCGGGCTGCACGGCGTTTCCGAAGCTCAGCGTCCCGTCGAGCGGATGCAGATCGCCCGCGATCGTCCGGAGGAGCGTCGTCTTCCCCGCCCCGTTCGGCCCGACGATCCCGATCCGATCCCCGCGCTGCGCGGCAAGGAACGGCGCCGTCGCGACGCGATGCACCTCCCGCGCGGGACTGCCGTCGGCCTCGACGGCGCCGCGCCCCGGGAGGTAGCCGACGACCAGGTTCTCGGCGCGGATCACGATCTCGCCGGATCGCGACGGTCCGCCGCCGGCGAGCGCGCCGGTCGGCAGGCGGAGGTGTTTCGCGGCCTTCGGCGCGTCGACGCGCTCGGCCTGGAGCCGCTCCAGCCGCGCCTCGTGCTCGTGCATCTTGCTGAACTTCCGATGCGATCGGTACCGCTGGATCAGCTCCCGTTCGCGCTCGATCTGGCCCGCCTGGCTGTCCGCATCCTTCGCCGCGCGGGCGTCGCGCTCGGTGCGCTGGCGGTGGTACGCGCTGTAGTCGCCGCGGAAGGCCGTCAGGCGCCGGTCGCGCAGCTCCCAGATCCGGGTGACGGTCGCGTCGAGGAAGGCCCGATCGTGGGACGCGACGAGGAGCGAGCCGTCGCGCCGCCGGAGATGCTCCTCGAGCCACTCGATGGCGGCGATGTCGAGATGGTTCGTCGGCTCGTCGAGAAGCAGCAGGTCCGGCTGGGCGATGACGAGGCGAGCGAGCGTCGCGCGGGTCTGCTCGCCGCCGGAGAGCGCCGTCGGCGGCTTCGTCCATTCGTCCCGGGTGAACCCGAGACCCGACAGGGCCTCGTCGACCCGCTGATCGAGCGTGTAGCCGCCGAGGACCTCGAACTCATGCAGGAGGTTGGCGTATCCGCTTTCCTCGACCCGGCCCTCCCGCTCCATGAGCGCGAGCTGCTCGGCCATCGCTTCGAGGCGGGCGCCGCCGTGGCGAACGGCGGCTCGCAGGTCGGGGGCAGCCATGAACGCAGCGTCGAAATGCGATTCCTGCGCCAGCAGCCCGATCGTGAGGTTTCGTCGACGCTGGACGGTCCCGCCGTCCGGCTCGTCCCGTCCCGAGGCAATCCGCAGGAGCGTGGTCTTGCCGGCACCGTTCGGGCCGACGAGGCCGATCCGGTCGCCGACGGCGATCGCCGCCGTGATGTCGTCGAGGATGACGAACGTTCCGACCTCACGGCGAACGCTCTCGAGACGGAGGATCGACACGTCAGCCCCCGACCGAGGCCCGAGCCGCGGCCCGCCGGGTCGCGGCCGCCCGCCGAGTGCGTTCGGTCCGCTTCCCGGCAGCGGCGGCCGCCGCGACGTCAGCCGCGGCAGGGCCGACGCTCCCCTCCCCGCCCGGCAGCTCGGTCCAGCGCGGGCCGCGCCGAGGCGGTTCGCCGCCGGACATCGTCCGCAGGATCGCCCGCGCGCCCGGGCGATCGACGGCCGGCAGCCGCTGGCACCACGAGCAGAAATGGGTCGCCCGCCCGCCGACGACGATGCGCCGGATCGGCCGGCCGCACCGTGCGCAGGGCTCCCCCGTTCGCTGGTAGACGCGGAGGTGATCCTGCATCTCGCCGTCACCCTCGGGCGCCGTGTAGTCGTCGATCGACGAGCCGCGGCGGATCACCGCCTCGGCCAGGATCCGCCGGACGTCGAGCCAGAGCCGCCGCTCGTCAGCCGGTCGAAGGGTTCGAGCCGTCCGAAGCGGATGGAGCCGAGCCGCCCACAGCGCCTCGTCGGCGTAGATGTTCCCGACGCCGGCGATGAAGGACTGGTCGAGGAGAAGCGGCTTCAGTCGGCCCTTCCGCCCCCGGATCCGGCGTCGAAACGCCGAAACCGTGAAGGCGTCGGCGAGCGGCTCCGGCCCGGTCCTCGCGAACGGATCCGCATCGTCGGGCAGGTAGAGCGCGATCTTCCCGAACTTCCGGATGTCGCGAAACCGGATCTCCCGGCCGTCCTCGAGCTCGAAGACGAGCCGGACGTAGGGATCCTCTCGGCCGCCCTGGGGCACGACGAAGATCTGGCCGGTCATCTTCAGGTGGATCGTCAGGAACGCGCCGCCGTCCAGGGTGAGAACGACCTGCTTGCCGCGCCGCGATACGCCTTCGATCCGCCGGCCGGCGACGCCGGTCGCGAACGATTCGGGATCGATGCCGCGGAGCGTCCGCGCCCAGTGCGTCGTCGCGTCGACGATCGTCGAGCCGGTGATCAGCGGGCGGAGGTCGCGGGCCACCGTCTCGACCTCGGGCAGCTCCGGCATCAGCGATCGCCCGGGACGTTCACGCCTGTCCGGCGAGCTCGGCCGGCGCCTCGTCGGCCTCGGCCGCGATCGCGTCCGCGCGGGTCAGCGGCGTCATCGACTCCCAGTCGTCGCCGACCTTGATGTCGACGGTCAGCGGCACGTCGAGCCGGAGCGCGCTCTCCATCGTGTCGCGAACGACGGGTACGAGCCGGTCGAGCTCGTCACGCGGCACCTCGAGGAGGATCTCGTCGTGGACCGAGAGGAGCATCCGCGCGGCGAACCCTCCGGAGCGAAGGGCCGCGTCGAGCCGGATCATCGCGATCTTCTGGACGTCGGCGGCGGTGCCCTGGATCGGCATGTTGATCGCCATCCGTTCGCCCGCCGCGCGGAGCGTCGGGTTGCGCGCCTGGAGCTCCGGGATCTGACGCTTCCGGCCGAGGAGCGTCGTCACGTGGCCCTGGGTCTTCGCCTGCTCCCGGATCGCCATCATGTAGTAGCTGATCCCGGAGTACGACGCGAAGTACGAGTTGATGAACTCCTGCGCCTCCTGGCGCGGGATGTTCGCCCGCGAGGCGAGCCCGAAGTCGCTCATCCCGTACGCGAGCCCGAAATTGACCATCTTGGCCATCGACCGCTCGCCGTGCGTCACGTCCTCGGCAGCCTTGTGCAGCACACGGGCCGCCGTCTCGCGGTGGATGTCGGCGTTGCGCGCGAAGGCGTCGCGGAGATGCTCGTCGCCCGACACGTGGGCGAGGATCCGGAGCTCGATCTGGGAATAGTCGGCCGCGAGCAGCGTGACGTCCGGCCCGCCGGCGACGAACGCCCGCCGGATCCGACGCCCGAGCGGGGTTCGGATCGGGATGTTCTGGAGGTTCGGGTCGGATGACGACAGGCGGCCGGTCGAGGCGACGGCCTGGTGGAAGGTCGTGTGCACCCGGCCGTCGGCCGCGATGAGGCTGGGGAGCGCCTCGACGTACGTCGAGCGCAGCTTCGTGTAGACCCGCCACTCGAGGAGCTTGTCGATCATCGGGTGCGCCGGCCGGAGGTCCTCGAGCACCGACGCATCGGTCGAGTAGCCCGTCTTCGTGCGCTTGCCCTTCGGCAGGTTCAGCTCGTAGAAGAGGATCTGCTCGAGCTGCTTCGGACTGCCGAGGTTGAACTCGTGCCCGACGTCGACGTAGATCTCCTGTTCGAGCCGAGAGATCTCGGCACCGAACTCGGCAGCGAGGCCGCCGAGCGCGTCGCGGTCGATCGCAACGCCTCGCGCCTCCATCCGGGCGAGGACGGGAATCAACGGCAGCTCGATATCGGTGAGCAGGCGTCCCAGGCCCTCGTCGGCGACGCGTCGTTCGAGCGGCTCGCGGACGGCCATCGCGGACAGCGCCTCGAGACCGGCGCGTGCGGCGTGGCTCAGGCCGGCGGCGGGTGGCAGGATCAGGTCGAGCTGCTCGGCGACGACGTCGGCGATCGTCTGGCTTCGCAGCGACGCGTTGAGGATGTACGCCGCGACCTGGGTGTCGAGCGCGACGGGCGTCGGGGCGGCCGATTCGTCCTCGGCGATCCGGGCGACGAGGAGCGGCTTGACCTCGTGGCCGACCACCGGCGTGCCCGAGGCCTCGAGGAGGCGGCGCAGCGCACGGATCGCCTCCACGCCTTCGACGGCAACCGCGCGGCCATCCATGCCGACGAGGGCGAGAGCGAGAGGCGTCCCCATCCGCGGCCGCGGGTCGTCGAGCAGGTACCCGACGCCGATCGCGGGCTGGGCCGCGACCCACGGCGCGAGCGCCCCCACGCCCGACTCGTCATGGAGCTCGATGCGCGATGGGTCGTCGATCGCCGCGGCGAGGGCCACTGGCAGGTCCTCGATCGGGGCAGCGCGTGCCGCGGCGACCGCAGGTGTCGGGTTGTCGCCTGTCGCGTCCGCCTGCCCGTTGCGTGCGCCGTTCCCGCCGGCCGCCGCGGCAGACACCGCACCGAAGTCGAGCGAGAGCTGGAGCTCCGCGCTGCCGGGTGGCGGCAGCGGTCGAGCGGCCGCCCGTCCGGGACCCCAGTCGCCGGGTCGAGCCTGGGAGCCGGGGGCCCGGGCCGCGCCAACGGTGCCGCCCGCGACGACCTCGCGAAGTGCGGCGGCGGCCGCCTCGGGATCCTCGCCGCGGAGCGGCGGTAGCCGCTCGATCAGCGTCCGGAACTCGTACTCGCGAAACAGGCGGACGACGCGCTCGCGATCGTACGAGCCGATCCGCGCTCCGGGCAGGTCGAGCTGGATGTCGGGCGCGGTCACGAGGCGCATCAGCTCGCGACTCTCGAGGACCGTCTCCTTCGCGGCCGACAGTGGGTCGCGGAACTTGGCCGGCTCCAACTCGTCGAGCCGCTCGTACATCGCATCGAGCGTCCCGAACGTGCCGATGAACTTGGCCGCCGTCTTCTCGCCGATGCCGGGAACGCCCGGGATGTTGTCGGTCGGGTCCCCCTTGAGCGCCTTGTAGTCGAGCATCTGGTCCGGCCGGAGACCCCAGCGGTCGGTGATCTTCGCGAGGTCGTATTCCACCGTGTTCGCGATCCCGCCCCGAAGGGAGACCATGAGCTTCGTGCGCTCCGTGACGAGCTGGAGCATGTCCAGGTCGCCGGTCAGGATCGTCGTGTTGAGATCGGCCGCCTCGGCCTGGCCCACGAGGGTGGCGATCACGTCGTCGGCCTCGTAGCCCTCGCGTTCGTACTTCGGGATGTTGAGCGCGGAGACGACCTCGCGAACCTTGGGGATCTGGTCGCGCATGTCGTCGGGCATCCGGGTCCGGGTCGCCTTGTACTCGAGATAGCGCTCATGCCGGAACGTCGGGGCCCCGAGATCGAACGCGATGGCGACGTAGTCCGGTTTCACGTCCGCCATCGAACGGAGAACGATGTTCGTGAAGCCGAAAACGGCGTTGACGAGCTCCCCCTTCGAGGTCGTCAGCGGCGTCTCGATGAGCGCGAAATAGCCGCGGTAGATGAGCCCGTTGCCGTCGAGCAGCATCAGGCGTTCGGTGGGCACGACTGGAGTGTACCCGCGGGCTTCGGGCCTCGGCCGCCGGCGGTCTGCGGCGACTGAATGAGGAGTTCATCCGTCCCCCGAGCCGGGGCGGAGACCTGTCAGGCCGACGGCACCCGACGTCCGACCCGACGCAGGACGAGCAGCGCCAGACCGACGACCACGGCCGCGCCGAACAGGATTCGGAGATCCATCGGTCGCGCCGGTTCGAGACTCTGGTCCGTCGGGGCGCCACCCGCGGTGTTCGGCTGCGCAGAGGACTGGGTCTTCGGACCGCCGGCTTCGAGCCGGCCACTGGCTGCGGCTTGCGGAGCCGCACTCAGGTTACGATCGGGAGGGGCCTGGGATCCCACAGCGGCCGGGGCACTCGATGCGGCGCCCGCAGACGCAGCCGATGCGGCGGAGGCTGCGGGCGCAGGCGCGGCCACGTCGCGGGAGGCGGCGGGCACGCCCGACCCTGCGGGGGCGAGCACACCGCCGTAGCTCCCTGTGTTGCCGGTACTGGACTCGCCGGTCACATCGCTCGAGGCGGCGCTCATGTCGACCGGTGCCGCGGCGGGCGCGGCAGCTGAGCTCGCACCCCCCAATCCGAGCGGGATGTTCGTGACGAGAAGCCCGGCGAGGCCGATCGTCGTCAGGGCGATTCCGAGCGGCTTCGCGAAGGCGAGCCGGGGACCGCCGAACGCACCGAGCATGCGACGCCAGCCCCTGGGGCGGAGACGCGCGGCCTGCTCCGAGGTGAGACGGAAGTCGCGCGGGCGGGTCAGGACCGGCGGCGGCACG
>DATAQF010000305.1:0-3290 GCA_036264795.1 Candidatus Limnocylindrales bacterium
GTCCGAGGGCAATCGCCAGGCCGCCATCAACGTGGCCGAGGGCCAGAAGCAGTCCGAGATCCTCAAGGCGGAGGGCGAGCGACAGGCGGCGATCCTTCGGGCCGAGGGCTTCAGCACCGCCCTGACCCGCATCTACGGGGCGGCCGCCGGGATCGACGAGAAGACGATGGCCCTCCAGTACCTCGAGGCGCTGAAGGCGCTCGGGGCGAGCCCCGCCACGAAGTTCGTCATCCCGACCGAGTTCACCCGGCTCCTCGAGCCGATCCAGGGCTACGTCGAGCGCGGCATGAACGCAACCGCCGGACCGCGACCTGTGACGCCCGGCGAGGGTGGCTCGACCGCCCAGTGATCGGGCGTGCGACGACGAGGCTTCTCGCCGCGCCGCGGTTCGGACCGGACGAGGCGGGCCTGAAGCCGCAGCTCGATGCGCTCGGGGGCGAGGTCATCAGGCTCCGGTCCCGCGACGGCCTGAAGCTGGCGGGCCGGTGGCTGCCGGCCGACGGCGGACCGGCGCTCGCAGAGGACGAGGTTGCCACCAACGCGCTCGCCGACGCCGATGGCGTGTGGCGGCCCGACCCATACGAGGCGATCGTCGTGCTCCATGGCTGGACCGGATCGGTCGCGCCCGACCTCGTCGAGCTCGGGCCGACGCTGCGCCGGACCGCCGGCGTCCTCGGCCTGGATTTCCGGGGCCACGGCGGCTCGGACGACGGCCCGACGACCTTCGGGCACCTCGAGATCGAGGACGTCGCCGGGGCCGTGGCGTGGCTCGGCGAGCGGGGGATCCGGCGGGTCGCGCTCGTCGGATCGTCGATGGGCGGCATCGTCGCGATCGCCGCCATCGTCGTCCTCGGCGATGGGACGCTCGCCGGGGCGGATGCCGATCCCAGCGCCCCGGCCGCGGCCATCGAGGCACCCAGACCGCGGATCGTCGGCGCCGTCGTCGAATCGGTGGCCCCCGACCTTCGGATCCCGATCGCGAATCGGATCTCCGCGCCGATCGGTGGCCCGCTCCGCCGCGCGATCGCGGCGCGAATGTTCGCCGACGCGAGCCGGCGCCTCGGGACCGACCTGCGGGCGACCGAGCCGGAGCGGGTGATTGCGCTCGTCGATCCGGTTCCGCTGCTGCTCATCCATGGAGGAGCCGACCGGACGGTCCGCCCGTCGGAGGGTCGCCGGCTCGCCGCCGTTGCGGGTTCCGCCGCTGAGCACTGGGAAGTGCCGGGCGCGGGCCATGGCCGCGCACGGGCCGCCGATCGGGCTGGCTGGGACGCACGGGTGAGCTCGTTCCTTCGGCGGGCGTTCCTCGCCGCCCGGGAGGCCGTGCCTATAATCGAACGGCCGGTCGACCCGGCGGTCGCCCCAACGACCGGGGGCCAGGAAGGAGATTGATGGCGGCCAAGATCCTCGTCGTCGACGACGACCCGAACGTCCAGCGCCTGCTGCAGTACACGCTCAAGCAGGAGGGCTACGAGGTCGTCGTCGCGGCGGACGGCACGGAGGGCTTCCGCCTGTGGGGCGCGGAGGCGCCCGACCTGATCCTCCTCGACGTCATGCTGCCCAAGCTCGACGGGTACCAGGTCGCGACGAAGATCCGGACCGAAGAGGGCGCCACCGGCCACGTCCCGATCATCATGCTGACCGCCGAGCGCGAGGTCGAGCAGAAGGTCCGGGGCCTGCGAGCCGGCGCCGACGACTACCTGATCAAGCCCTTCCATCCGGCCGAGCTCATGGCCAGGATCAAGAGCCTGCTCGCCCGGTTCGCCCCGCACGAGACCCTCGTGGGCCGGCCGCCCCTCGGGCGGGTGCTCGCCTTCTACGGGGCGAAGGGCGGCGTCGGAACGACGACGATCGCGATCAACGCGGCGATCGCCCTGCACCGCGAGCTGGGTCGCAAGGTCTGTCTCGTCGACGGAAACCTCCAGTTCGGCGACCATCGGGTCTTCCTCGATCTCGGGCTCGACAAGAAGAGCATCGTCGACATCGTAACCGCGCCGAACATCGACCAGGACCTGATCCGGCAGGTGCTCGTGAAGCACGATTCGGGCATCGACCTGCTCCTCGCGCCGCCCTCGCCCGAGACGGCCGAGCTGGTCACGCCCGAGCACATGCCGCTGATCATCGACCAGCTCCGGGGTCTGTACGACTACGTCCTCGTCGACATCGACAAGCGCCTGGACGATGTGAACCTCGGCGTCCTCGAGTCGGCGGACACGATGTTCGTCGTCATGACCGCCGACCTGTCGTGCCTGAAGAACGTCCGCCTCGTCCTCGAGACGATCGGGCACCTGGGCTACGAATCGAGCAAGGTCCAGCTCGTGCTCAACCGCTCGAACGCGTTCACCGGCATCAATGTGAAGAACGCCGAGGGGGCGCTGAAGCGGACGATCGACCACCAGATCGTCAACGAGTACCGCGGCGCGATCAGCGCCCTGAACTCGGGCGCGCCGTTCATGTTCACGAAGGCCGACTCGCTCCTCGGGCGCTCGCTTCTCGATTTCGCCCGCGTCGTCGACAAACCGCCGGTCGGAGCCGCGGCAGCGGCGCTCGCCCGGTAGCGGATCCTCGCCGGGTGGGCGAGGCTCAACCCGCGGCGGGGACGAAGATCCCGACGGGCACCAGGTCGATCCCGTCCGGGATGAACAGGTGGCCCGCCGCCCGCGACGGTCGATCCGTCCGGCCGTACTGCCAGACGATCCGGTTCGTCCGCGGATCGATGACCACGATCCGCTGGCGATCGTCGTCGTTCAGGACGATCATGCCGTTCGGCAGGGGCAGGGCCAGGCTCGGGTGGTTCAGCCGGCCCGGTCCGGCGCGCGGCCCGTACCGCCACAGCACGCGGCCCCGCGGCGAGATCCGGAGCACGGCCCCGGGGTCGGCGTAGTCGACGACGATGATGTTGCCCGCGGCGTCGAGCTGGGCATCCGAGGGATACGTCACGCGGGCCCGGATGTCGAACACGACGCGGCCACGGGCGTCGAGCCGAACGATCCGCGATCCCGTGATCTCGGTGATCAGGAGGCCCCCATCGGGAAGCGGCGTGTCTCCGTTCGGCTGGGCGAACGTCTGGGGCGGATGGTGGAGGCACTGGCCGGTCCGGCCCCACTGGCGGACGACCTTCTTCGTCGGAGCGATCTGCATGATCCGGCAGTTCCGGATGTCCGCCACGACGACGTCGCCGTTCGCGAGCGGATAGGCGTCGTCAGGCGTGTGCAGGAAGCCGACGCCGGCACCCGCACGGGCATAGTGACCGTACTGCCAGATGACCCGTCGGCTCGCGATATCGATCC
>DATAQF010000001.1:0-8645 GCA_036264795.1 Candidatus Limnocylindrales bacterium
CGCCGATGACGACGACCCGCTTTCCGGCGTGACCCGGATACGGAAGCCCGAGCGTGGCCGTCCGCAGATACTCGAGGCCGTCGAGGACCTCGGCCGCGTCCTCGCCCGGAACGCCGAGCTTGTTCGTGTCGTAGCAGCCGATCGCGACCGCGACCGCGTCGAACCCCTGGTTCTGGAGATCGTCGAGCTCGAAGTCGCGACCCAGTTCCTGGTTGCAGACGATCTTCGCGCCGAGGCGGGTGACCGACTCGTACTCGGCCTCGAGGACCTCGATCTTCGGCAGGCGGTACTGCGGGATCCCGTAGCGGAGCATCCCGCCCGGCGCCGGATCGCGCTCGAAGACGGTGACGTCGTGACCGGCGATCAGCAGGTAGTAGGCGGCGGCCATGCCGGCCGGTCCCGAGCCGACGACCGCGGCCGTCCGCCCGCTCTTCGGCTGAAGCTCGAACGGGACGGGCGGATCCTCGCCGTCGTCGAGCATCGACTTGAGGACCTGGTCCCCGGCGTAACGATGCGAATCGCGGATCGCGATCGCCTCGTCGACCTCGTCGCGCCGGCAGTGTTCCTCGCATGGCGCGGGGCAGACCCGGCCGAGCACGCTCGGGAAGGGGATCGTCCGCTTGAAGATCCGAGTCGACTCCCGGAAGTTCGCCTCGGCATTCGCCTTGAGGAAGCCCGGGATGTCGATGTGGCTCGGGCACTTGTTCTGGCAAGGCGGGAGGCAGTAGGCGTTGTGGTCCGAGAAGATCAGCTCGAGGTTCGTCCGGCGAAGCCGACGGACCTCCTCGGTCTGGGTCTTGACGACCATCTCCGGCTCGCAGGCCCGAGAGCAGGAGATCGGCGGATGCTCCTCGCCCTCGACCTCGACGACGCACATCCGGCAGGCCCCGAAGCCCGGGAGCTTCGGCTCGTAGCAGAGGGTGGGAATCTCGATCCCGTTGTCGCGACAGACCTCGAGGATCGTCTGGCCCTCGAATCCCTCGACGACCCGGCCGTCGACCTCGATCCGGATCCGTGGCGTCGACTGCGGTCGCTGCGGCGACTGGGTCGTGATCAGCCGCTCGGGAAGCGAGTCATCCAGGGGCTGGAGAGCCGTCGGCTCGGGGCGGCTGGGGCGGTCGATCAGGTCGGTCATCGTCTCGTCAGTGGGCGGCTGCGGCGCTGGCGATCGCGACGGGCCGACAGACGCCGGCCGGGCACGAGCTGCGCAGGATGTGGTCCTCGAGCTCGCTCCGGAAGTATCGCATCCCGCTGGCGAGCGGGAGCGTCGCGAGGCGCTCGTGGTCGCAGAGCGCCGATCCGACGATGTCGCTCGACAGGTCGGCGAGGAGCTGGCCGTCGGTCGGCTTCGGAAGGCCGGTCGCGATGCGGTCGCCGATCTCGCTGACCCGGCGAAGGCCGATCCGGCACGGGATCGTCTTGCCGCACGCCTCGTCGGCGCAGAAGCGGGTCAGCAGGCGACCGAGATCGACGACGCACGCCCGGCTGTCCGCCGCCACGATCGAGCCGGACCCGACGTGCGCCCCGACCGCGCGGAGCGCTTCGAACTCGTAGGCCGTCTCGGCGAGCGCTGCCGGCAGGATCCCGCCTGACGGGCCGCCGACCACGAGGGCCTTGAGGTCCGTGGTCGCGCCCGAGCCGGTCAGCGCCAGGATCGCCCCGAGGCTCGTCCCGATCGGGACCTCCGCGACGCCGGCGCCGGCCGGTGTCCGGACGGAGACGAGGATCGTTCCGGGACTCCGCGTCGAGCCGATCGCCGCGAACGCCTCCGGCCCGTTGGCGAGGATCCACGGCACCGCGGCGAGGCTCTGGACGTTCTGGACGACCGTCGGGCGGCCGAACAGGCCGCGCTCGGCGGGCTGCGGCGGGCGCTGCTCGGGCTGGCCGCGCTTGCCCTCGAGGGCCTTCAGCAGGACGGTCTCCTCGCCGAGCATGTAGGCGCCCTGGACGGACCGGACGCTGAGCTCGATCGTTCGGCCGGAACCGAGCACGTCGACCCCGGCGAGCCCGGCGTCGACCATCCGATCGATCGCCGTCTCGAGGGCCCGGATCGCGGCGGTGGCCTCGGCCCGGACCGCGATGATCGCCTCGTCCGCGCCGATGGCCAGGGCGGCGATCAGGGCGCCCTCGAGGACCGCGTAGGGCGAGCGCTCGAGGAGCGTTCGGTCGGTCAGCGATGACGGATCCGCCCCGTAGCCGTTGCCGACCACAAATCGCCGGGGAGCATCGGCGGCGGCCGCCGCTCGCCACTTGTCCGCGGTCGGAAAGCCTCCACCGCCCCGGCCGCGCAGCCCCGCGGCGGCGATCGCCGCGATCGTGCCACTCGGACCGAGGTCCTGGATCGCCCGCTGCAGCCCGGCGAACGAGCCGGCCTCCCGCGCCGCGTTGAGGTCGAGCGGGTCGGTCGACGCGTCGCGGCGGAGAAGGATCGCGGGCCACTCCTTCGGTGTCCGGAGGATCGTCGGCATCGGTCAGGCCCTCGCCGCGCCCGAGCCCGGCGTGGTGCGGGAGCCCGTGGTTGCAGCCGAGCCTGCGAGCGACCTCTCGAGGCCCGCGAGGTACGCCGTTTCGCGGCCCTGGCGCGTTTCGGCGGTCCCGACCGCGAGCGGCTCGGCAACCGGCGGCTCGAACCGCAGGTGGCGGTAGTAGGTCGCCGTGCCGTAGATCATCGCGTACCAGGCGCCGGTCTTCTGGCTGATCAGCTTCAGCGCGCCAACGGGCAGGTGGCCGAATGCCGCCTGGGTCGCCTCCAGGATCTCGAGCATCCGCTTCGGGTCATGGTCGAAGCGAGTCAGGATCTCGTCGACCAGACGCGGCTCGACCGGGTCGAAATGCTCGTAGGCCTGGTCCGGAACCGGCCGCCCCGATCGCCGGAGCGCGGATTCATCGCGCCGCTCGCCGTACGTCTCGGGCGCACCCCAGTGGATGTGGTACCGGCCCTTCGTGTCCATGCCACCCATGTCGATGCACTCGATCGGGCAGGCCTGGGCGCACTGGAAGCAGGTCTCGCACTTCAGCGTTCCGTACTCGTCGTAGAGGAGCTGCAGGCGACCCCGGAACTTGTGCGGGACGTCGAGCCGCACCTCGGGGTACTTGATCGTCGCCTTCGGCTCGAAGAACTTCTGGAGCGTCAGGGCCATGCCCTTCGCGATGCCGATCCCCGGCAGACGGATCATCGTCGGGACCTCACGCCTTCGGCCCGACGATGACGATCGCGAGGGCGGTCACGAACAGGTTGAGCAGGGAGGCGGGCAGCAGCCACTTCCAGGCGAACCCCATGAGCTGGTCGATCCGAACGCGCGGCAGGGTTCCGCGCATCCAGACGAACGTGAACACGAACGCGTAGCTCTTTCCCAGGAACCACAGCAGGCCCGCAACCCATGCGAAGCTGATGAACGCCCAGCCGGCGATCGCCACGACCGCGAGCAGGTTGAACAGGATGAAGCCGATCAGGAGCGCCTGCCAGGCCGGCATCGAGCTCCGGGCGAGGAAGAATGGCGCGGCGAGGATCAGCGTTCCGATGACGGGCACGATCGCGATCAGGATCAGCAGCCCGATTCCGAGCGAGCCGGGATCGATCGCGAGGTGGACCGGCCACGGCCAGGGAAACGGCGCGTTCCACCCGCCGAAGAACAGCGTCACGATGAGGGCAGAGACCACGAACACGTTGACGTACTCGGCGAAGAAGAAGAACCCGAATCGCATGCCGGAGTACTCCGTCGCGAAGCCGGCGACGATCTCGGAGTCCGCCTCGGTCAGGTCGAACGGTGTCCGGTTCGCCTCGGCGGTCGCGGCGATGAAGAAGATCAGGGCCCCGAGCGGCTGACGGAAGACGAACCAGTCGGTGAACCAGCCAGATCCGGCGGACTTCTGGAGGCTGGTCGCCGCGTCGATGATCGGCTTTCCAGCGGAGTCCCAGAGAAGGTGCGGCCCCTGGAGAATGATGATCTGGTTGAGGCTCATCGTTCCGGCGAGCATGAGCAGCCCGACGACCGACAGCGTCAGCGGGATCTCGTAGCTGATCACCTGCGCGGCCGACCGCAGGCCGCCGAGCAGCGAGTACTTGTTGAAGCTCGACCAGCCGGCCATCAGCAGCCCGACGACCGACAGGCCGCTGACGGAGAAGAAGTAGAGCAGGCCGATGTTCATGTCGGCGCCGAACAGGCCCGGCGCGAAGGGGATGACGAGGAGGGCCATGATCGTCGCCATGAAGACCGCAACCGGGGCCAGGGTGAAGACGACGCGATCGGCGCGCGTCGGGCTGAAGTCCTCCTTCATCAGGACCTTGAGCCCGTGGACGACCGAGAGCAGGGACCCGAACGGTCCGACCCGGTCCGGCCCGATCCGGAGGTTCATCAGGGCGATGATCTTCATCTCCATGTAGATGATCAGGAAGGCGGTGGGGACGCTCATCAGGAGGACCGCCGTCGCCGCGACCACGAATCGGACGAGCCAGATGTTCGCCGCGAGGAAGTCGACGATCGGCTTGCCGAGCAGGGCCACGACGAGGATCAGCCCGATCGTCAGCACGAGGAGGATCGGAATGACCGTGAAGAGGATCTTTCCGCCGAGGGTCAGCCGGCCCCAGGTCCGGGCCACTGCGGTCACTTATCGACTCCGCCCATGATCGGGTCGAGGGAGGCCATGACCGCCATCGCGTCCGCGATCAGGTGGCCGGGCATCAGCGTCCCGACCGACTGGAGATGGACGAACGACGGGTCGTGGATCCGCATCCGGAACGGCTGGTCCGTGCCGTCGCTGATCACGTAGGCCCCGTACTGGCCGCGCGGCCCCTCGACCGCGGCGTAGGCCCGACCGGGTCGCGGGCGGAGCAGCCGCGGGACCTTCGCCATGATCGGGCCGTCCGGCATCTTGTCCAGGCACTGGTCGATGATGCGGAGGCTCTGCTTGATCTCGTCGATCCGGACCAGGTAGCGCGCCAGGCAGTCGCCCTCGTCGCGGGTCGGGATGTCGAAGTCGAGCTCCGGAAAGACCGAATAGGGCTGGGCCCGGCGGAAATCGAGCGGAACCCCGGTCGCCCGCAGGTTCGGGCCGGTCATGCACATGCGCAGTGCGGTCGCCTGGTCCATCGTCCCGAGGCCGCGCATCCGGCGGGCAAAGATCTCGTTCTCGTTCAGGAGTCCCAGATTCGCCTCGATCTGCGTCGTCGCCCGGCTCATCCAGTCGCCGAGCCGGCTCAGGAACTCGTGGTTCAGGTCGCCGTTCACGCCGCCGATCCGGAAGTAGTTGAAGAGCAGCCGCTGGCCCGTCAGGGCGGCGAGCATCTCCGCGATCTCGTCGCGCTCGATGAAGCTCCAGAGGATCGGCGTCAGGCCGCCGAGATCGAGCGCCATCCAGCCCATGAACAGCGAATGCGACAGGATTCGGTTGAGCTCGCTGCTCAGGACCCGGAGGTACTCCGCCCGACGGGGGACCTGGACGTCAAGGAGCTTCTCGAACGCGAGGACGCCGGGCCACTCGCAGAAGAGCGAGCTGATGTACTCGAGCGGATCGAGGTACGCGATGGAGTGGTGGTAGTCCGCGTTCTCGCAGAGCTTCTCGACACCGCGGTGGAGATAGCCGAGCACCGGGTCGAGATCGACGACGTTCTCCCCGTCGATCTTCAGCACGATCCGGAGCACGCCGTGCGTCGACGGGTGCTGTGGCCCCATGTTGATGAACATCTCGCCGTCGCCGAGCGTGTAGAACTCGGCCTCGCGCTCGGTCCGGGGCGGGTATGGCGGGACCGGCTCGAAGACGCCGACCGCTTCGTCGAGTTGCACCCGCGGATCGTCCGAGGGGACGTCGTGCTCGCGGCTGGAGCCGCGCGGGGTCGCGGTCGTCATGCCGGCGCCTTCCGGATCGACGCCGCCGGCCGGGCGTTGCGGGGGGCGTGGACCTGCTCCATGTGACGGACGCCGGCACCGGGCGAGCGGGCTGCGTCGTCGGCGAGGAAGAAGTCCTTCCGGAGTGGAAAGCTCTGGTAGTCCGGCGGCATGTAGATCCGCCGCAGGTCGCGGTTGCCCTCGAACGTGATGCCGAACATGTCGTAGGCCTCGCGCTCCATCCACTCGGCGCCCTTCCACAGGAAGGTCACCGACGGAACGCGGGGGTCGTCGCGCGACAGGCCGTCGGCGATGACCCGCAGCCAGTCGGAGCTCGTCTCGCTCCAGAGGTGGTACACGACCTGCATCGTCGTGCCGGTGTCGACGCCGGCCAGGTCCGCGAGGACCAGGAAGCCGAACTGGGGCTCGTCGTGGAGGATCCGGCAGACGTCCGGGACCTCGCCCGCGCCGATTCGGATCTCCGTTTCATCGTGTCGCTGGTGGATCGGGGCGGTGAGCCGCTCACCGAACCGGCTCTGGAGGCGGCGCTTGAGCGCTGCGTCCACTAGACGTCCCTCGGAACGGTCGGTCCGATCGCCCGCTCCGGCCAGTGCCCGCGGCGGTCCTTGACGAGCTGCTGGAGCTTCATCATCCCGTAGATCAGGCCCTCGGGACGGGGCGGGCAGCCGGGGACGTAGACGTCGACCGGCATGATGCGATCGATCCCCTCGACCGTCGAGTAGCTTCGCTTGTAGCGCCCGCCCGAGCACGTGCAGTCGCCCATCGCGACGCACCACTTCGGCTCCGGCATCTGCTCCCACAGCCGGACAAGCGGGCCGGCCATCTTCGTGGTCAGGGTTCCGGCGACGATCAGGACGTCGGCTTGGCGCGGGCTCGCCCGGAACGGGAACATGCCCCAGCGGTCCATGTCGTTCTTCGAGGTCGCGGCCGACATCATCTCCATCGCGCAGCAGGCGAGACCCGAGAGCAGTGGCCAGAGGCTGTTCGCCCGGATGAGATCGAGGACGTAGTCCGCCTTCGTCGGGATGACCTCGAGGGCTCCCGACCAGCGCGCGTCGTCGCGGCTGGCGAGCCCGGATGCCTCGACCTCCCGAAGGTGGGTGATCTCGGGCTCGAGGTTGCCCTGGTAGGCGTTCGGATCGGTCGACTGCCAGAGCGTGTTCGTCACGACGATCGGTGCGGTGACCGCGTCGCTCCGGATGGCAAGCGAGCCGGGAGTGTTCCCCGGCGTGTCCGATGGCATCTGGGTCGCGTCGTCGGGACCGCCGACGGCCGCGCCATCAGGTCTGGTCAGCGCCAATTCAGGACCCCCTTCCGCCAGGCGTAGGCAAGGCCGAGGAGGAGGATGCCGACGAAGACGAGCATGCTCAGAAACAGCGACCCGGCGTTGACAGCCGGATCCCGGAAGACGATCGCCCAGAGGTAGATGAAGATCACCTCGATGTCGAACGCGACGAAGAGCAGCGCGTAGATATAGAACGAAAGCCCGAACCGGCCGTGGGTGTCGCCGTAGGTGTCGATCCCCGACTCATACGGCAGGCCCTTGTGGACATCGCCGCGATTCCGATGGGAGATCAGCCAGGCGGCTCCGATCGTCAGGAACACGAAGGAGACGCCGGCGACCAGGAACCCCACGATGTACCAGATGTTGGTCAGATTCACGGTGTCTCCCGGTGGGCTCCCGGTCGACCGCCGATCCGAGGCCGAGGGATCGGGAAATCGGTCCACCCTGTTCGCACGGCCGCACCGAGGACGCGGCTCGCCACGCGGCGTCATTCTAGCAGGGGGACCCGTTCCGCCATGCGTCGGCCGCTCCCGGACGAGCCATCCGGCGAGGCTCATCGGGTGGTGGATCGGCCCCGCGACCCGGCCCGGCGAACGTCATCGGGGGGGAATGACGCCCACGAGGGCCGGGTTGCGGGATGAGGTCGGGGGGCCGCTCGCGCCGAGCGCGCGTGCCAGTTCGCGAGCCGCCCCCCGGCGGCGTGTCCGGACTGACCGAACGCGCGCAGACTGGCGCGGGGCGGTGCATCGGAGCAATAGGGCGTTCGCCCTAGGCCGACGAGACCGCCGGCTCGAGCCCGCGGAGGACCCGCCCGTCCGGTAGACCACGGCCGAACGCCATCACGCGGAATCGACCCATCGCCGCCGGGTCGATCATCCGGACGAGCGCGGACCGTGCCTCGAGGTAGGCATGCAGCGTCGCCCCAGGCCCGGACTGGTAGCCGACGAGGATCTCGCCGGCACCCAGGCGCTCGAGGAAGCTCGCCTGGGTCGTCGTCGCGAGATGGGCGAGCCCGGCGCCGGTTGCGGCCCGTTCGACGGCGGTCACATCGACATGGGCGGTGAGGTCCTGGCGCCCGATCGCGCGATAGGGATCGTCGTGCACCTGGTGTCGGAGGTACGCCGCCAGCGTGCCCGCCGCTCGGCGGCTCGGGTCGTACAGCTGGTCCGCGGGATGCCCGTAGTCGATGAGCAGCAGCGCCCCGCGCCCGAGACCCATGGCGGCTCCGGGGACCCATCTGTCGAGGGCGAGACAGATCTCCGCATGCTGGCCCTCGGTCAACGCCACCCCCTCGTCCCCGAGCCGGAGCGCCAGCTTCGCCGTGCTCGGAGGCCCTTCGACGTCCGCGAGCTCATCGCCCGCCCCGAAGCCGACGAACACCTCGCGGAGCTCGCCCCCGCGGATGACGACGCGGTGCGTCGGCAGGGCGTCGAGCACCTCGTTGGCCAGGACGAGCCCGGCGATTGGTCCGTCCTCGTCGGTTTCGAGCACGCTCGCCCGTCCGGCTGCCGCAA
>DATAQF010000057.1:0-8497 GCA_036264795.1 Candidatus Limnocylindrales bacterium
CCAGGGCCCGATCACCCCGCGTGTCTACAAGCCGGGTGACAACGTCGGGCCGCCGAACTGGGTCCACAACCTCGAGCACGGCGGTCTCGTTGTCCTGTACAAGCCCGGCGGGCCCGGCGCGACCACGGCGGGCATGCAGGCGTTGCAGACCTTCTTCGACACCTTTCCCGCCAGCCCGATCTGCCAGATCGCCCCGCATCTCATCTCACCCGTGATCGCCCCGTTCGACCAGATGCCGCATCCCTTTGCCGCGCTCGTCTGGGATCGCGTCTTCTACCTCGACAGCTGGGACCCCGCGGCCGTCCTGCAGTTCTTCAACACGGAGGCGGAGCGGCTGGACAAGGACGGCACCCTGGTTGCCCCGCCCGAGGACGTGAGCGGCTGCAACGCGAGACTGCACAGCGCCGCTCCGTCGGCATCCGGATCGGCGAGCCCGTCCGGGTCGGCCTCGCCGGCACCGTCGAGCGGCGCTTCAGCCGGTTCGTCGGTCGCTCCTGGGGGCAGTCCGCAGCCGTCGCCGGGCGCCAGCTGAGTCGAGGCGCACGGTGCGCCGCTACACGTTCAGGGAGGTCGGAGGCTCGACCGGGCCGTTCGCGGCTCGGGATGGCTACGGCGTCGCCGAGATCCTCGCGGACGGCCGCGTCCAGGAACCCGGCCGCGAGCCGCGCCCAGTCGGGTCGCTCCCACCACCGGGCCCCGCCATCCCTCGGCCCGGCAAGATCGTCTGCGTCGGCCTGAACTACCGCGACCACGTCGCCGAGGGCGCCGGCCGCGAGGTCCCGGCTTGGCCGCTGCTCTTCGCCAAGTTCGCAAACGCGGTCGTCGCGGACGGCGAGGCAATCGTCCGACCGGAGGGCACGCACGCGCTCGACCTCGAAGTCGAGCTCGGCGTGGTCATCGGCCGCCGAGCCCGCCGCGTCGCCGTTGCCGACGCTCCGGCGCACGTCTCCGGGTATGTCGTGCTGAACGACGTCTCGGCGCGTGACTGGCAGGGCAACAAGGCCGCCCTTCGTGACGGTGAGAAGGGCGACGGCCAGTGGCTTCGGGCGAAGGGCAGCGACACCTTCCTGCCGATGGGTCCCGTCTTCGTGAGCGCCGATGCGCTCGATCCGGCCGCCGGCCTCCGCCTGCGCAGCTGGCGCCTGCCCGGCCCGGGTCAACCGGGCGCGGGCGATCTCCAGCTCATGCAGGACGGATCGACGACCGACATGATCTTCGCGATCCCCGAGCTCATCGCGTTCATCAGCCGCCACATCACCCTGGAGCCTGGCGACGTCATCGCGACGGGCACCCCCTCCGGCGTCGGGGTCTTCCGGGACCCGCCGGTCTTCCTGGAGCCCGGCGACCGGGTCCGATGCGAGATCGACGGGATCGGCGCCGTCGAGAACCCGATCGTCGACTGGACGGACGACCCCCGCGAGGCCTGATCGTCGTCCGCGCGGAACCAGCGTGCCCACCGGACCCGCCCACACCGACGGCGAACCGGCACGCGACACGGCACACTGGAATGCGACATGCGTGCCCTTGTCAAGACCGAGGCCGGTTCCGGCCTCAAGCTGATCGACGTCCCGGAGCCCGCCATGGGCATCAACGACGTCCGAATCGGCGTGCGCCGCACCGGAATCTGCGGCACGGACCTCCATATCGAATCGTGGGACCCATGGGCCGCAAGGACGATCCGACCGCCGCTCGTGATCGGCCACGAGTTCGTCGGCACCGTGCTCGAGATCGGCAGCAACGTGACGGATCTCCAGCCCGGCGACCTCGTCAGCGGGGAGGGCCACGTCGTCTGCGGCCATTGCCGCCACTGTCGGGCGGGCCGCTGGCACCTCTGCGCGAACACGGTCGGGCTGGGCGTCGAGCGGGACGGAGCATTCGCCGAGCAGGTCGTCCTGCCGGTGACGAACGTCTGGCATCACTGGCCCGGGATCGACGAGGAGGTGGCCGCGATCTTCGACCCGTTCGGAAATGCCGTCCACACGGCGCTCAGCTTCCCGGTCCTCGGCGAGGACGTGCTGGTCGTAGGTGCCGGACCGATCGGGCTGATGGCGACCGCCGTCGCCCGCCATGCCGGGGCCCGTTTCGTCGTCGTCAGCGAGCCGAACCCCTTCCGTCGCGAGCTGGCCCGGACGATGGGCGCGACCCATGTCGTGGACCCACGCGCGCAGAGCCTCGCGGACGTCCAGGCCGAGATCGGGATGGTCGAGGGCTTCGACGTCGTGCTCGAGATGTCCGGCAATGCCGCCGCCCTCCGCGACGCGCTGGCCCACATGGCCCACGGCGGCGGCATGGCGCTCCTCGGGATCCCGACCGACGAGATCCCGATCGACGTCAGCAAGGTCGTCTTCAACCAGCTGACGCTCCGGGGAATCTACGGTCGGGAAATGTACGAGACGTGGTACAAGATGTCGGTCATGCTCCAGTCCGGGCTGGACATCCGCCCGGCGATCACCCACCGATTCTCGTATCTCGACCATGAGGCCGCCTTCGCGGCGGCACGGTCGGGCGACTCCGGCAAGGTGATGATGGAATGGGGAGCGACGTCCACATGAGCACGCACATCCGGCGCGACCCTCTCGCATTCCTCGGCGAAGAGCTCGACGACCTGCGGAACCGCCATCTCTACCGGCCACTCCGCGTGATGACTTCGGCCCAGGGCCCGATCGTCTCGGTCGACGACCGCCGGCTGATCAGCCTCTCGTCGAACGACTACCTGGGGCTCACCCACCACCCACGGCTGCGCGAGGCCGCCCTCCGGGCGGTCCGGGACTATGGCGTCGGCTCGGGGGCGGTCCGGACGATCGCCGGGACGATGACGCTCCACGAGGAGCTGGAGCGCGACCTCGCGACGTTCAAGGGAACGGCCGCGACCCTCACGTTCCAGTCGGGCTTCAGCGCCAACACCGGGGTGATTCCGACGATCACCGGTGAGCAGGACCTGATCGTCTCGGACGAGCTGAACCACGCATCGATCATCGACGGAATGCGGCTCTCCAAGGCGCCCCGGAAGGTCTATCCGCATGGCAACGTGGCGGTCCTGGGCGAAATGCTCCGCGAGGCCCGCGCGAAGGGCCGGGACGGAACGGGAATCCCGTATCGGCTGATCCTCGTCGTCACCGACGGGGTCTTCAGCATGGATGGCGATATCGCGCCCCTACCGGGGATTGTCGAGGCGGCCGAGGCGGCGGACGCCGCCGTCTTCGTCGACGATGCCCACGCATCCGGCGTGCTCGGTCGCGACGGCCGTGGCTCGGTCGACCACTTCGGCCTGCATGGGCGCGTCGCGATCCAGGTCGGCACGCTGAGCAAGGCCGTCGGCGTCCTGGGCGGCTACGTCGCCGGATCCCAGGATCTCCGCGACATCCTGGTCCAGCGCGCTCGGCCGTTCCTCTTCTCGACGTCGCACCCGCCGGCCGTCGCGGCCGCGTGTCGCGAGGCGATCCGGGTGATGCAGGACGAGCCGGAGCTTCACCAGCGCCTGTGGGCCAACACGCGCCGCTTCAAGGATGAGCTGCAGCGTCTCGGCTTCGACACGGGCCGCTCGGAGACGCCGATCACCCCGGTCATGATGGGCGATCCCGACACGGCGGGCAGGTTCAGCCAGCGTCTGTTCGAGGAGGGTGTCTTCGCCCAGCCCGTCGTGTTCCCGACCGTCGCGATCGACAGCGCCCGGATCCGGACGATCGTGACGGCGGCGCACGCCGAGGCGCAGCTCGATCGCGCCCTGGAGGCGTTCGCGACGGTCGGCCGCGAGCTGGGCCTGATCGCCGGGTGAGTCGCGACGCGCAGGAGGACTCGCACGCTGATCTCACCGGCCAGGCGCGCGACCTCCCTCTCGACGCTCATGTTCACACGAACCTCTCGCCGGACAGCCACGTCCCGATCGACGTGTACGCGACCCAGGCTGTCGAGCGACGAATCGCCGAGGTGGCAATCACCGACCACGTGGATTTCGGCCCGGACATGCCGGCCTACGACTTCGTCCCGTTCCGGGAGCGAGAGCGTGTCGTCCGCGAGGCAGCCGAGCGCTGGGCGCCGCACGGCGTCGCGATCCGCTTCGGCGTGGAGATCTCGTACGACCGTGAGCACGAGGCGGACATCCGGGAGCACCTCCAACGGCACGCCTACGACTACGTCATCGGCAGCGTCCACGTCTTCCACGACTCGCCGTACCACGCGAGCCGCGTCGCGGCCTGGACCGACGGCCGGCCCCTCGACGAGATCATCGCGCCGTACTTCGACGAGGTTCTGCGCGCGATCCGGTCGGGCCTGTTCGACACGATCGGCCATCTCGACTTCGTGAAGCGCTACCTGATGCCGTACGTCCGGCCGGAGCAGCTCGCGGCCGCACCGGAGCTGTACGAGCCATTGCTCCACGCCCTGATCGAGACCGGCACGGCCCTCGAGGTGAACACGAGCGGCCTCCGCCAGCCGCCCGCGGAGACATATCCGGCCGCCCCGATCGTGGAGCGGTTCCGGGTGCTCGGAGGCACCAGGGTTTCGGCCGGATCGGATGCCCACGCCGCCGAGGCATTCACAATGGGGCTGGCCGAGGGGTATCGTGTCGTCGCGGCCGCGGGGATCGACGAGCTTGCCTTCCGTCGTGGCGGGTCCGGAGTCGCCGTGGCCCTGCCGGAACGGTTCCTCATGCCGACCGGCGTCTGACGCCGGCACGCAGCCGTGAGGCCCCCACCTAACGAGGCAACGCATTCCGCGTTATGACGATCGACGACGCCGCGATCGAGCGTCTCGTGGCCGAAGCCCGGTCCGGGGATTCCTGGGCCTTCGGAATGATCTTCGATCACTACCACGACTCGATCTATCGCTTCATCGCCAGCCGCGTCCAGCGCCCGTCGGACGCGGAGGACCTGACGCAGCTCGTCTTCGTCAAGGCCCTGGAGGCGCTGCCGCGATATGAGTCGCGCGGCGTTCCCTTCGGGGGCTGGCTCTTTCGGCTGGCCAGGAACGCAGTCATCGATCACGTCCGAACCCGCCATGAGCATTCCGAGCTCGATTCGCTGATCGAAGCGCCCCATGGCGAGGCCGGACCCGACGAGATCGCCGTTGTCCGCCAGGAGCTGGATGCGGTCGGAGCGGCTCTCGCCGGATTGACGGACGAACAACGCGAAGCGATCGATCTCCGCTTCTTCGCCGGGCTGTCCGCGCGCGAGACGGCGGAGGCGATGGGCAAGCAGGAAGGCACGGTTCGAGGCCTCCAGTTCCGGGCCATCGCCTCCCTGCGAAGGCAGCTCGGGATCGATCCCGAGTCGCCGGACCGCACGACCGGACGGGCCGCCACCCGACCAGCGGGCGCACGACAGGATGGATAGCGACATGCAGGCCACGGACGCGGGGACGATCGAGCTGGGTCGCCGGCTCGAGGCGTTTGCCCGCGCGCGGCTGAGCCCGGACCCGCGGGCGACGGCTCGCACACGCGCCCGCGTGATGCGCGAGGCCCGTCTCTCGTTCGAAGCCGCGCGGATCGCGGCCCACGTCGCGCCCGCCATCGCTGCATCCGGTCGCTCGATGCGCCGTCGGGTCGCCGTTCCGGCGCTCGCCGCCGCCCTGTGGCTGGCCGTCGCCGTCGGGGCCATGGCTGCCGCGCAGGCCGGCGGACCGCTGTATCCCACCCGGATGTGGATCGAGAACGCGACGCTGCCGGCAGCCGCGGGCGCCCGGACGGTCGCCGATCTCAACCGGCTCGATGCCCGCCTCGCCGAAGCGCTCGCAGGAGCGGCGACCGACGACAAGGCAGCGGTGGCCGCGGCACTCGGTGCCTACTCCCAGATCGCCGACGACGCATCGGCTGAGAGCGCCAGTGACCCCGCGCTCCAGGAGATGGTCGCCGAGGCACTCGACCAGCATCGCGCCGTCCTCACGGCGATCGCGGCTCGCCTGGCGGACAAGGGCAACGTGACCGCATCCGAGGCGATCGAGCGAAACATCCAGCGGGCGATCGACCACAACGCGGCAGTGATCCTGGGTATCGGCAAGCCGAGCACATCGCAGCCCGGCGCCGGAAGCGGATCGAGTGGCGGGGCCGGGTCCGGCTCCGGTGGCGGCGGTGGCGCGGCAAGCGGCGGCAACGCCGGGGGGGCCGGCGGAGGCGGTGGCGGGGCGACGAGCGGAGGGTCCGGGAACGCGGGTGCCGGAACCGGCGGCCCGCCGACGCCGGCGCACACGCCCGCGCCGAAACCGACCCCCGATCCGACGAGCGCCGGCACGAAGCCGGTCCGGACCCCAAGGCCGACTCCGGACGGCCAGCCCCAGCCAAACCACAGCCCTCGAGTCGGCGGCAACTGAGGCTCGTTCTTCTCGGCTGGCGGCTCGTCGGCGGGCGACCGGCGCCGCTGCGACCAGCGGTGACGCTGCGTCCTGCGACCCGACGTCGCGCGGGCTGCCGTTCCCGTAGGCTTTCGGCGTGACCGATCCTGGACGGCTGGAGCTCTCCGTGCTCGGGGCCGGTCCGGCGTACACCGATCGGGTCGGGGCGAGCGGCGCGTCGTATCTCGTCCGGTCAGGCTCGACGGCGGTCCTCCTGGATCTGGGCCAGGGCTCGTTCCCGCGCCTGGCGCGGACGATCGAGCCGAGCGCCCTTGATGCGGTCGTCGTCAGCCACCTCCACCCCGATCATTTCGTCGACCTCGTCCCGCTGCGCCATTACCTGGCGTACCAGTTCGTGCCGCCGCGGCGGGTCCGCGTGCTGGGTCCGCGAGGGCTGCTCGATCGGCTCGATGCGCTCCACGCGCAGCCGGGCTTCTCGGCGCTGGCGCTCGACGGCGAGACTCTCGACGAGGAACCGCGACGGATCGGCGAGCTGACGGTGCAGCCACGCCGAGTCACGCATACGGAGGAGAGCTACGCGTTCCGGCTGAGCGGGCCGGCCGGGGCCGGCCTCGTGTACTCCGGTGACTGCGGCGTCGCGGACGACCTGGCGCCGCTCATTGCGGCCGGTGACACGCTGCTCGTCGAGGTGTCGTTCGGGGTGGGGCCCGTCCCGGCCGGGGCGCTCCACCTCGACGCGCCCGCGATCGCCCGGCTGGTCCGGGCGACGCGACCGGGTCGCGTGCTGCTGACTCATCTCCAGATGGGCTTCGATCCGGAGGCGGCCGTTCGGATCGTGGCCGACGCGACCGACGCGCCGGTGACGCTCGTCGAGCCCGGCGACACGATCGAGGTCGGGCGGACATGAACCGGCCGGGCCGCGACGAGCGCGACCCGGCCGGATGAGCCCCTCGGGGACAGCGAGGTTCAGGCCCTGGGACGGGCCTTGTGCGGCCGGCTGCTCGCCAACAGGCCGGCAAGACCCGCGGCGACGAGGACGAGGATGACGCGCCAGGCGTCGCTCCCCTGTGCGGGTGCGCCGCTCGCGATCGTGTCGGTCGGGGGAAGGGTGACCCCGGGTGTGCCGACGACGCCCTCGACGCCTCCGGTCGGCGGGGCCGACTGGCTGTTCGACGGTGCCGTGGTCGGCTCGGAGCTGGGCGCCTCGGACGGGGCGCTGGAGGGAGCGGACGTCGGGGCGGAGGTGGGCTCCGTCGAGGGCGCCGTGGTGGGCTCGGATGAGGGCGCGCTGCTCGGCGCTGTCGAGGCCGGGGTCGTGGGCTCCGTGGAGGGAGCCGTCGATGGATCCGTGCTCGGGTTCGTGCTCGGCGCGGACGACGGCGTCGAGGAGGGCGCTGTCGACGGCTTCGTGGTCGGCTCGTCGTCGTCCGGGCACTGGATGAAGTCGGACTTCTTCGTCTCGACTGCCGGGCTGTCGACGCTGCTGCCGAAGGTCAGCTCGGAGTCGGGGCACGGATTCTCGGAATAGCCGAGCACCGACCAGCTGAAGAGCTGCACGCCATCGTTCTCGGTGTTCTGGTCGATCCCGCCCTGGTCCGTTCCGTCGGCGTCGAAGACGCAGACGCGGACGACAACCGTGTCGTTGTGGGCGGCGTCGAAGTGATTCGCGTCGATGGCCCAGTGAGCGGTGACGCCGGCGTCGCCGACCGTCGTCCAGACGTAGTCCGGGCTGCGTCCGCCGTGGCCGATGTTGTTGCAGGCGTTGTCCTGCGGCTGCGGGTTCGCGGCCGAGACGGACGCGGGGGCGAGGGCCGCGACGGCGAGCATCGCGGCCGCGCCGAGCCAGCCGGCCCTGCGGAGGAGGCCGTCGCGACGATGGCGACGGGGTGAGGAGGTGACGGTCATCTGGGTGGTCCCCGAGTAGCTGGGTGGTTGAGGCGCCATCCCGGAGGTCCCGGGAGCCGTTGCCTGAGCGGCTTTGCCATCGTGCCGCAGGTCCCAGGACCCGTCTAGGACCATCCGATCCCTCCGAATCCACCGGAGTCCACCGCTCCCGACAAGGGCCCCGGAAATGCGGTGCCCGCGATCAACGAATCGGTCCTATGGCCGCCATGACCGATGGCGGGAGCACGCTCCGGCGAACCAAGCGCCCAGCGTCCGTCGCCGGCTCGGCAACCGCATCGAATGCGGTAAACGAACGGGGCGTCCCCAG
>DATAQF010000064.1:0-9840 GCA_036264795.1 Candidatus Limnocylindrales bacterium
GTACTCCACACCGAGCTCTACCTCCGGGCCGGCGGTCTCGCGGCCGTCCACCCGCTCGGGGAGACGCCCGACCTCGCGACGCCGATGCTTCGCCTGTCCGACGACGTCCTTCGCGGCGACGGCGAGTTCCGGCCCGAACCGGGCGACGTGGTCCTCGTGGGCACGAACGCCGGGACGGACGCCGGGACCGTCCAGGTTGCGCTCGCCGCGAAGGCGGCCGGGTGCCTGGTCGTCGGGCTGACCTGCGTGGCGTACGAGCGGTGGCCCGACGTCGTCGTCGAGCATCCGGACGGCGGAAAGCTCGTCGACATCGCCGACATCGTCGTCGACGTCGGCGGGGCAATCGGCGACGGGGTGATCGAGCTGCGCGGGCTCGACACGGCGGTCGGACCCACGTCGGGCGTCGCGCTCGCGGCCGCCGCGTGGGCGATCCTCGTCGACGCGGCCGAGCGCCTGCTCGATCGCGGCCTCACCCCGATCGTCTATCGGAGCGTCCAGGTGCCCGGCGCCGAGGCGCTGTTCCAGGAGCGGAAGGCGGCCTACGAGCGGAGCCGTCACGGGTATGTCGAGCAGGGCGGATCCGCCTCCGCGCCAGGCTTATGAACCCGCTCGATCGCGCGATCGAGGCTCGTGCCGGGCGAGCGGTCGACATGGCCGCGCGCCTCGTCGCGATCCCGAGCGATGGCCCGGCCCACGACGAGCGGGCGGTCGTCGAGGAGCTGGTGCGCGTGGCGGCGTCGCTTGGGCTGCCGACCGGCGAGGTGATCGCGGCGGATCCCGCCCACCCCAATCTCCTGATCCGGCTGACCGGTGCGAACCCGGGCCGGCGGCTCATCCTCACGAGCCACACGGATACGAAGCCGCCCGGCGTCGAGACGGATCCGCGGTCGGCCGTCGTCCGCGAGGGACGGCTGCACGGTCTCGGGTCGGCGGACGCGAAAGGATCGGTCGCGGCGATGCTCGTCGCCGCGTCGGCGATCATCGAGGCCGGCCGGCCCACCCGTGGCGAGCTCATCCTCGCCTTCACGGCGGACGAGGAAAGCGACGGGACCCGCGGCCTCGCTCACCTGGCGTCGGCCGGGCTGCTGAGCGCCGACGGGGCGATCGTGGGTGAGCCGTCCGGCGCCGAGCGCTCGTTCGACTCGTTGCCGGTCTCGGCTCGGGGCTTCGTCGGGCTGACGATCCGGGCGCGCGGCCGCCGGCTTCACTCGGGTCTGGCCGACGATATCGCCGATGCCCGCGATCCCCTTCGGGCGATCGGGCGGGCGGTCACCGAGCTCCCTGCCCTGTTCAGGCTGCAGCCGTTGCCCGCTCGACCGGTCGACTCCTCGGGCTCGGCGCGGACACGCCTGACGTTCACCTCGCTGGGCGGCGGCGATGCCGACGGAATCCTGGCCGACGAAGCGTGGGCGCGTGGCGAAGTCCGAACCCGGCCCGGCCAGACGATCGCCGAGATCGAGCGAGCGGCTGGCGCCGCCCTGGCCGCGCTCCTCGCGATGCCCGACATGCGCGGCGCGGATCTTCGCCTCGAGGTCGACCCGATCGACTGGCCGGCCTCCGCGGTCGACCCGACGGCGCCGATCGTGACCGCCCTCGCGGCGGCGACCGAGCACGTCACCGGCACGCGGCCCGGTCCCGGAGCCTTCCCCGGGGCGACGGAGGCCCACGTCCTCACCGGGCTCGGCATCCCGACCGTGCCGGCCTTCGGGCCGGGCCTGCTCTCATCGGCCCACGTCCCGGGCGAGTCGATCGCGATCGACGATCTTCGGGCCGCGGTCGCGATCTACGCACGGGTCGCCGCCGACTTCCTCGCCTGACCGCCGCGCGCGAAGGACGAGGAAGCCGCCTCAGGACGGCCGCGGGAAGAGCTCGTCGACCGAGACCGGGCGTCCGCGCCGCTCGGATTCGTAGATCGCACCGATGATCGCGATCCCTCGTCGGCCCTCGCGCGCGCCGACCGGCGGCGGCGTGCCCGCCGCGATCGCGTCGAGAAAGGCGCGGATCTCGCGACTCATCTCGCCGTCGTCGGTCCGCGTCACGGTCCTGCTCGGCTCGCCGGCGAGGTCGACGACGAGCTCGTGCCAGGTCCGATAGCGAATCGAGCCGCGGGTCCCGTGGATCTCGAGCTCCAGCCGGCCCGGCATCGGCACGGATTCCGCGTCGCTCCGGAGCGGATACGTCGACTCGTTGACGAAGATCGAGCCGATCGCCCCGTTCGCGAACGACAGGATCGCCACCCCGCCGTCCTCGACTCCCTCGATCGATCGAGCGTAGCTCGTGGTCCGCCCGTAGACCTCCACGATCGGGCTGTCGATCAGCCACTCGAGCCGGTCGACGAGATGGACGCCATCGTGCATCAGCTCGCCACCGCCCGAGAGGGTTCGGTCGTAATACCAGGCCGGCCACGGGCCGTGCTCGCCGAACGAGAACGCGTCGAGGGCGAGCCGAGGCAGCCCGATCGCCCCCGAGGCGATCAGCCGGCGGGCCTCGATCAGCTCCTCGTGGAAGCGATGCGTCAGCCCGAGCATCAGGACGATGCCCGCCGCCTCGGCTGCCTCGGCGATCGCGTCGCAGTCGGCGACCGTGGCCGCCATTGGCTTCTCGAGGAGGATGTGGACGCCCGCGGCGGCCAGCCGTTCGACGACCGGTCGGTGGAGGCCCGTCGGGACGCACACGCTCGCCGCGTCCGGCCGGGCCGAGACGAGAAGGGCCTCGAGATCGGGAACCGCGGACGCGCCATGCCGCGCCGCGAGCGCACCACCGCGTCCCGAATCCGGGTCGACGATCGCGACGATCTCGGCGTCCGGTTGGGCGGCGTAGGCTGCCGCGTGGTCGGCGCCGATGAAGCCCGCTCCGACGACGGCAACCCGGAGCGTCATCGGGGCGTCAGGCCGGGTTCGACGCCGGGACCCGCGCGCGCCTTGCGTCGCTCGCGATGCCCTCGATCGCCTCGAGCAGGCGGTCGATCTCGTCGGGCGTGTTGTAGTGAACGATGCCGAGCCGGAGGACGCCGCCCGAATCGAACAGGCCGAGTCGCTCGATGAGCGCCTGCGCGTAGAAGTCGCCGTCCCACGTGAAGATCCCTTGCCGGCCAAGCGCCTCGGCGGCGGCCCGCGGCGTCGTTCCGTCGATCGTGATCGCGACGGTCGGGGTCCGCTCCGAGACCCGGGCCGGATCGGCGATGCCGTGGATGCGGACGCCGGGGATGTCGGCGAGCCCACGCAGCAGCCGCGTCCCCAGACCCGCTTCCCATGCCTGGATCGCGCGCATGCCGGCCAGGACGTGGGACCGCCGCGCGGAAACCGAGCCCGAACCGGCGCCGGGCCCACCATCCGTCGCGCCCGCCGCAGAGCCGAACCGCTCCCCGATCGAGGCAAGGTAGTCGACCGCCGCGCCGGCGCCTGCGATCGCCTCGAAGTTCTGGGTGCCCGTCTCGAACCGATCGTGGGCCGGTCGGACCTTGTACTCGGGCAGCCGCTCGAGCACCTCGCGCCGGCCGTAGACCGCACCGAGGTGCGGCCCGAACCACTTGTAGACCGACGTCACGAGGAAGTCCGTACCGAGCTCCCGCACGTCGATCGGGCCGTGCGGCGCGTAGTGGACCGCGTCGATCCAGGCCAGGGCCCCGACCTCGTGGGCGCGCGCGACGATCTCGCGAACCGGATTGATCGACCCGACCGCGTTCGAGGCATACCCGACGGCCACCAGCCGGGTCCGCGGTCCCAGCGCCGCCTCGAGGCCCTCGAGATCGAGGGTCACATCGTCGGGGTGGATGTCGACCGTGCGGACGACGAGGCCTCGGTCGTCGGCGAGTCGCCGCCACGGCGACACGTTTGCCTCGTGATCCAGGGTCGTGACGACGATCTCGTCGCCGGCGCTCATCGTGGCGCCGATCGAGCGCGAGAGGTGGAACGTCAGGGTCGTCATGTTCGCGCCGAACTTGATCTCGTCGGCGGATGCTGCCCCGACGAGATCGGCGACCGCCGCATGGGCGTCGTGCGTCGACGCGTCGCTTCGCTCGCTCGTCGCGAACGCCCCGCCGTCATTGGCATTCGAGGTTCGGTAATAGCCCGCGATCGCGTCGATCACCCGCTGCGGGACCTGCGTCCCGCCGGGTCCGTCGAAGTAGGCGACGGGTCGGCCACCCTGCTCGAGGGCGAGGGCCGGGAACTCGGATCGCAGGGCGTCGACGTCGAACTGACTCACGGGGTCCTCCAGGTCGGCGGAGCCGCGCGGCTCCGAGTGCGCAGCGCGGAACGGCTGCGCGGCGGGCGGGCGGCGGGATCGGACCGATCGTGTCGAGCGCCCATCGCGATTCTCAGCGATAGCGCGGATGCCAGCCGGGATCGCCCCAGCTGACGATCCGCTCGGGGATGATCCGGACGAGGAGCCGCGGCCAGTCGCGGCTCTCCTCGACATAGCGCTCGCCCGCCGCGCCCTCGTAGCGCTCCGCCATGCGGCGGGCGATGGCCTCCGCGCGGCCGCGGAGCGGCCCCGGTCCAGCGACGACCTCGGCGCGGCCCTGGATCAGCGCCCGCGTGTCCGCGGCATCGGCCCGGACGATCGACAGGCCGACCTTCGGACGGGCCTGGAGGTTGGCCGCATAGTCGGCCTTGGCCCGGACGACGAGCCAGATCGCCTCGCCGTCCCATTCGGTCCAGATCGGGACGACGACGGGGTAGCCGTCCGCGTCGATCGTCCCGAGTCGAGCGACGATCGGCTCGCGGAGCAGGGCGTCGAGCGCCTCGCGGGAGAGCGGTCCGGGACCGCTCCTCGGATCGCCCGGGACCTCCGGTGACGCCGGCTCGGTCGACACGGCTCCGCTCAGAGCAGGTTCCGTGGCGGATGCAGGCCCGTGATGCGCTCGACCGCGATCGACAGGTGATCCGCCGCACTGCCGATGACCGGCGCGAGATGACCGGCGAACAGGTCTCCGGCGCCGATGGCCGCGAGCCGCTCGACGCTCCGCATCGATTCGCGAAGATCGCAGTCCCACGTGTCCTGGAGCAGGATCGTGCCGCCGGGGAACACGGCGTCGCCGCTGAAGAGCGCTCGGCTCGGGCCGTCGTCGAGGACGAACGCGAGGTGGCCTGCGCTGTGGCCGGGCGTGGCCGCGACCGACAGCGTCACGCCGTCGTCGAGCTCGATCCGATCGCCATCGACGAGCTCCCGATCGGCCTCGAACGGCCGGAGCCGGTAATCCTCGGGGTAGATCCCGGCCGCCCGCGACTTGTCGACGCAGGTCGCCTCCTCGTCTCCGCGGGCGAGGAAGCCGGCGATCTCCGCCGCCACCGCGATCCGGACGTCCGGAAGCGCATCCCGCCACGCCGCGCCGCCACCGGCGTGGTCGCCGTGAGCGTGGGTCAGATACAGCCACCGGATGGCCGACGGATCGAACCCGTCCGCTCGGACGTTGGCCAGGATCCGCTCGACGGAGCGGCCCGCTCCGGAGTCGATGACGACGAAGCCGTCGGCCGCGCGGACGAGGTAGATCTGGCTGTCGAGGGAGTCCGTCGTGAGGAGATCCGGCTCGCCGCTGCCGATGAGGTGAACGCGGTCCGTGAGTCGCACGGCGCATATCCTACGTGGACCGCGAGCACTTCGTCTTTGGTTGACTGTCGACCATCGCAAGGAATACGCTCGCGGCCACCGGGCGTCCAGTTCCACCCGCTGAGCGAGTCCCCCGCCGGCCACCCGAGCCGGGGCATCGCAACCCCGCTGCGCAGCGTCCAACGGAGGTCCAGACCATGGCGGATCGGCCGCTCCCGCGGGGCATCGCCCTTGCCGTAATCGTCCTCCTTGCCGCGGCCTGCACGCCGATCGGCGCCGCGACCCCGACACCGACGTCCTCGACCGCGCCGGCCGCCGGGAGCAGCGGTCCGTCGGCAGCGGGCAGCGCCAGCCCGTCGACCGCGAGCACGACCCCGGTCACGATCGAGTGGTACAGCGCCCTCAACGAGAACGAGCCGTACGTCGCCGCCTACAAGAAGATCATCGACGACTACCACGCCCTCCATCCGAACGTCACGATCAAGGTCACCTGGATGGGCCGCCAGCTGTCGACGAAGCTGCGGCCGCTCCTCCAGTCCGGCACGAAGCCCGACATCATCGAGGACGACCTGCAGGTGATGTACGCCGGGCTTCGGAAGGACGGCCTCGTCGCCGACCTGTCGTCGTACCTCGCCCAGCCCGCGCTGGGTGGCACCGGATCGTGGAAGGACAGCTGGAGCTCCGGCAGCCTCGAGCTGCTGAGCACACCGGGCCAGCTCACGACGCTCCCCTTCTGGGTCAACGCCACCCAGGTCTTCTACGACCAGCGAGTGTTCGACACGAACGGGCTGTCCGCGCCGGCGACCTGGGACGACCTGATGGCGATCTGCGCGAAGCTGAAGGCGAAGGCACTCCCGTGCTTCGGCCAGGAGGGTGGGTTCGCCGACTACAACATGTTCTGGCTGTCCGAGCTGACCGATCGGCTCATCGGACCGGATGCGCTCGTGAAGGCCGCGACCGACAAGACCGGCCAGGTCTGGCTCCAGCCCGACTACCTCAACGCCGCCACGAAGGAAGCCTCGCTCGTCGCGAACGGCGACTTCCCGAAGGGCTTCGAGGGCAGTCAATACCCGGCAGCCCAGATCGCGTGGGTCAATGGGAAGTCGGCCATGTACCTGCTGTCCGACTGGCTCCCGTCCGAGCTGGTCGACAAGACACCGGCCGGCTTCACGTTCCGCTCATTCCCCTTCCCGACCGTCGACGGCAAGGGCAGCACGACCGACATCGAGATGTTCCAGTGGGGCTTCAGCCTGTACCGCGACGCACCGCACGCGGACGCCGCCGCCGACTTCATGCGCTACTTCACCTCGCCCGACGCGTTCAAGCCGCTCCAGACCGATTACGGCTTCGTCTCGGGGCTCAAGACGACGACGACGCCCAAGGACAACGCGGACTCCCAGTCGAACATCGCCGCGGCGACCGCTGTCCACGGGTACGCCGGCGGGCTCGTGGCGCAGGCCCCCGACTACCTCCAATCGGTCCTCGAGCCGCTCAACGACAAGCTGCTCTTCGGAAAGCTGAGCGCCCAGGACTTCATCACCCAGGTCTCGCAGAAGACGATCGACTACTGGAAGAGCCATTCCTGAGCCGGAGCCGATGATCATTCCGGCATGACATCGCGGGCCCGCGCGAAGCGACGGATCGTCATCCCGTTCGTCGCGCCAGCGCTGATCGTCTATGTCGTCGTCCTGATCGTCCCGGCGCTCCAGGCCTTCAATCTCAGCCTGTTCGACTGGTCCGGGTTCGGGACGAACGCCCGGTTCATCGGCCTCGACAACTTCCGGGCGATACCCGGTGACGAGGTCTACCGCCTGGCATTGATCAACAACGTCCTGCTCGTCCTCGTCGGCGGCGCCGGAGTGTTCGGCTTCGCGTTCCTCGCCTTGACCGTCTTTCCCGGCCGGGGCCGCGGCCGGGGCTTCGTGCGAGCGGTCGTCTTCCTGCCCCAGGTCGTGCCGCTCATCGCCCTGTCGGTCCTGTGGACGTTCATCTACAACTACGACTTCGGCCTCCTGAACGGCCTGTTTCGCGTGCTCGGCCTCGAGTCGCTCGCGTCCACGGTCTGGATGGGGCCCGACCTCATCGAATGGGCCGTCATCGTCGCCCTCGTCTGGACCTACGCCGGCTTCTACACGATTCTCCTGATGGCGGCGGCCGATCGGCTGCCGCCGGACCTCTTCGAGGCCGCGGCGGTCGAGGGCGCGAGCCGCCTCCAGGTGTTCCGCAAGATCACGCTGCCGCTGATCTGGAACGTGCTGGCGATCGGCGTGGTCCTCTGGATCGTCGATGCGATGAACCAGTTCGACTTCGTCTTCGCCGTCGGCAGCACGACCGGGCAGCCTCGCCAGGAGATCTGGACCCTGCCGATCTACATCTTCCAGCAAGCCTTCGGCGAGCGGATCCCGGTCTTCCGGCTCGGGTACGCGACCGCGATGGCGGTATCGCTCGTGGCCCTGATCGTCGTGCTGATCGTCGTCGTGCGGCGCGTCCTGCGACGCCCCGTCGTGGAGTACTGATGACGGCATCACGCCGCCCCGGGGCCGCTCCCAGCGTCCGCGGACGGCGACGGCGGCCGCCCGGGCCATCCGGGGCCGTGGGCGCATCGGTCGGCGGCCTCGGGCGGCTCTTCGTCCTCGCCGTCGGAGCCAGCATCATCCTCGGGATCGGCTGGATGGTCGTCACCTCGCTGAAGACGAACGCCGAGCTCTTCGCCGACGTCTGGAAGGTGCCGTCGACGCCCCATCTCGAGAACTACGCGAACGCCTGGACGATCGGCGGGATGGGAGCGGCGTTCCTCAACTCCGTCGTGGCCACGCTCGGCTCGGCAGTCGCGGTCGTCGCGCTGGCGGCACCCGCGGCGTATGTCCTGAGCCGCGCCGAGTTCCGCGGCCGCGAGACCCTGATCAACGCCATCGCGGCCGGCATGGGGGTGCCGGCGGTGCTGATCTTCATCCCGGTCTACGTGATGCTCTCGAGCGTCGGCCTCGGGAACAGCCTGGCCGGCCTGATCGTGGTCTATGTCGGCGTCCAGCTGCCGTTCACGGTGTTCGTGCTGACCGGCTTCTTCGCCACCCTGCCCATCGACCTTGAGGAGGCCGCGATCATCGACGGCGCGTCGGAGGTCGGTGTCTTCTGGCGGATCATGCTGCCCCTCGCCCGGCCGGGGCTGCTGACCGCCTTCATCTTCAACCTGATCTTCCTCTGGAAGGAGTTCTTCTGGGCGCTCGTCCTGCTCCGGACCCGGTCGGGCTTCACGCTGGGGGTGGCCCTGAACTCGCTCCGCGAGTCGCTCGCGTTCAAGGCCGACTGGACGGGGCTCTTCGCGGCGGTCGTGATCCTGATGGCACCCGCCGTCGTCGTCTACGTCCTCCTCTCGCGGCGGTTCGTCGAGTCGATCACGTTCGGCTCGAACCGCTGAGCCGCCTCCGCATGCGGTCGCGGGCGGGCACGACGATCGTCGGTCGGTTCGTGTCGATGAGGTCGATGCCGAGGTCCAGGCAGGCGCCGATCCCGGCCTCGTCGTCGACGGTCCCGCCGGCGACGAGGAGGCCCGCCGCATGAAGGCGATCCACCTTCGAGCGGGTCAGCCACTCGACGGGCACGTTGACGGCGCTCGCCGTCGCGTTGCGCGCCAGCCCGAGGGGATCGGCGTCGGGCCGGTCGCGATCGACGATCAGCATCCGGGGAATCGAGGGCTCGACCCGAGCGACCGCCCGCAGCTCGTCAGCCGAGAACGAGCAGGTCGACCACGCTCCGCCTGCCGGGCGCCGAGCCCGGTTCTTGATCGCCTGAGCGATGACGGCGCCGCTGCCCGGGCCCTTGGCCTCGATCGTCGCCCCCAGGCCGGGCCGCTCGACCAGCCAGGCGAGGAGGCCGTCGAGGGTCGGGATGCGCGCACCGGCGAAACGAGACCCGAACCAGCCGCCCGCATCGAGGCCGAGCA
This sequence comes from Candidatus Limnocylindrales bacterium, assembly GCA_036264795.1. Lineage (GTDB taxonomy): Bacteria > Chloroflexota > Limnocylindria > Limnocylindrales > CSP1-4 > CF-46. The sequence goes on from DATAQF010000064.1 coordinate 9,494, forward strand.
GCTCGGCGCTCGCATGCCGCTCGAACGGACCCGCGCCATCGGTCGTGCGATCGAGCTCCTCGTCGTGGAAGACGAGCGCCACGCCGTCCGCGGCCAGCTGAACGTCGAGCTCGATGTAGTCGACGCCGGCCGCGGCGGCGAGCTCGAAGCCGGCGAACGTGTTCTCGGGCGCCTCGCCGGCCGCGCCCCGGTGCCCGCCGATCCGGAGGCCGAGCCCCGGCGTCGTCCAATCCATCGTCACCGTCGCCCGGTCCGTCGTGCGCACCGGCCGGCGCCCCGGGCGCCGATCATCCGCAGCCGTCCATGAGCGCGCCCGAGCCGATCCTGTTCGCCCACCGCGGCGCGTC
>DATAQF010000070.1:0-3260 GCA_036264795.1 Candidatus Limnocylindrales bacterium
GCGATCGTCGGAACCTCCCACGCGAGGTGATAGAGCCCGACCGAGCCGCGCGGTGCGTTCTGCGCCTGTGGCCCGACGGAGAACAGCCCGAGGTCGTGGTGATTGCCCTCGAGTGGGCTGCGCAGGAAGATCGCCTGCCCGCCCATCTCTTTGCCGACGACCTCGAACCCGAACAACCGGGTGTAGAACTCGGCGGCTCGCTCCGCGTCTCGGACGAACAGGACGGCGTGGTTCAGGCGGGCGACGGGGATGGGCATGGCACGGCTCTCATTTCTCGTTCCGGCGGCAGCCGACCCTGGTCGGCCACGACCCACTCATCGTGCCACCTCCTGCCGGCCCTGTCCGACGCCTCGTTTGCATGCCCCGAAGGACAAGACGGAGTCGAGCGAGAGACAGCCAACTCCGTGCACGTCGCAGGCCGCGGCTCGGTATCCTTCACCCGTCCCAACTCGGTCCCAGTCATCGATGACCAATGTCAGGTGGTGCCCATGAAGGTCGGTGTCGCCAAGGAGTCCGCGCCCGGCGAGCGGCGCGTCGCCCTGGTACCCGAAGCGCTCGGCAAGCTGACCGCAGCCGGGCTCGAGATCCTCGTTGAACACGACGCCGGGCGCGGCGCGGCGATCCCCGACTCGGCCTTTACCGATGCCGGCGCGACGGTCGTCTCGACGGCCGATCTGTACGGCCAGTCCGACGTCGTTCTTCGGGTCCAGAAGCCGTCCGACTCCGAGATCCAGGCGATGCGGCGCGGCCAGGCGCTCCTCGGCCTGCTCCAGCCGCTCATCGATCCGAAGACGGCCGAGGCGCTCGCGAAGCAGGGCGTGACGGCGATCAGCCTCGACGCGATTCCGCGGACGCTCAGCCGCGCGCAGTCGATGGATGCCCTCAGCTCACAGGCGAACGTCGGCGGCTACAAGGCTGTCCTGATCGCGGCCAACGAGTACGGCCGCTACTTCCCGCTGCTGACGACCGCCGCGGGGACCGCCAAGCCGGCAAACGTCCTGATCCTGGGCATCGGTGTCGCCGGCCTTCAGGCCATCGGTACGGCCCGACGGCTCGGCGCGGTCGTGAAGGCATACGACGTCCGGCCCGAGACCCGGGAGCAGGCGGAGAGCCTCGGCGCCCAGTTCGTCAAGCTCAAGACGACGATCGATGCGACCGGCGCCGGCGGCTATGCCCGCGAGCTGACCGCGGATGAGCGGGCCGCCCAGCAGGCCGAGCTCAACGAGGTGATCGGCGGCATGGACATCGTGATCACGACCGCCCAGGTGCCCGGCCGCAAGCCGCCCGTTCTCGTCACCGTCGACGCGGTCGCCCGGATGAAGCCGGGCTCGGTCATCGTCGACATGGCGGCATCCGCGCTCGGCGGCAACGTCGAGCTCTCGCAGGCCGGCAAGACGATCGTCACCGACACCGGGGTCACGATCATCTCCCCCGACAACCTGCCGGCGACGATGCCCGCCGGTGCGTCGGCGTTCTACGCTCGGAACATCTCCGCGCTGCTGCTCGGGATGGTCAAGGACGGCAGCCTCAACCTTGATTTCGAGGACGAGGTCACGAAGGCGACCGTGATCACAAGGGATGGCGCCGTCGTGGCCGAACCCGTCAGAAAGCTGCTCGAACCGGCCGGCACGGCCAACACGGGAGGCCAGTCATGACCGCGGCCGAGATCAACGGTCTGCTCACCTCGCTCACGATCTTCACCCTCGCGATCCTCGTCGGGATCGCCGTGATCAGCAAGGTCCCGGCCACGCTCCACACGCCCCTGATGTCCGGCGCGAACTCGATCCACGGGATCGTCCTCGTCGGGGCGATGCTCATCGCCGTCAACGCCACCGAGCCGGTCAGCCAGCTGCTGTCCTTCGTGGCCGTGGCGTTCGCCACGATGAACGTCGTGGGCGGGTACGTCGTCACCGACCGCATGCTCCAGATGTTCCGGAAGAAGCCGGTCGCCCCGAAACCGGCGAGTGACGATGCCGAGGCGGCATCGTGACCGCGTTCGAGCTCATCCAGATCCTCGTCCGGATCGCCTGGCTCCTCGGCGCCGTCGCATTCGTCATCGGCCTGTCGCGGATGAACTCCCCGGCGACGGCACGGAACGGCAACCTGATCTCGGCCGGGGGCATGGCCGTCGCGATCGCGGCGACCGCGGTGCTGATCCTCGTCGCCCAGGCGAACGGATTCGCGATCACCGCCACGTCCTGGATCATCATCGTCGCGGGCGTCGTGCTCGGTGGTGGGCTGGGGCTGTACACCGCGCGGACCGTGAAGATGACGGCGATGCCGCAGCTGGTGTCGCTCTTCAACGCGGTCGGCGGCGGAGCGGCTGCCCTCATCGCGATCGACGACTACCTCGGTCTCGCCGCCGGCAGCACCGTTCGAATCGACGAGCACATCTTCATCGTCCTCGACATCATCATCGGATCGATCACGTTCACCGGGTCGATCATCGCGTCCGGCAAGCTCCAGGGCCTGATCCCCGGCAAGCCGATCCGCATCCCGGGCGGCCAGCTCGTGACCCTCGCCCTCGCTGCGGTGACGGTCATCGCCGCCGTCGCCCTGTTCATCAGCGGGACCCCGAATCTCGCGCTCATGATCGTGATCCTCGCGGCCGCCCTCGTCTTCGGCGTGACGATGACCCTGCCGATCGGCGGGGCCGACATGCCGGTCGTCATCTCGCTGCTGAACTCATTCACGGGGACCGCCGTCGCGATGGCGGGCTTCGTGATCGACAACCCCGTCCTGATCATCGCCGGCGCCCTCGTCGGCGCGTCCGGCGCGATCCTGACGAAGCTCATGGCCGATGCGATGAACCGCTCGGTCATGAACATCATGATCGGCGGGTTCGGTGGCGGCGACGACGCGGCGGGTGCCGCAGTCGGACCGGGTGGCTCCGTCCGATCGATCGGCGCGGACGACGTCGCGATCCAGCTCGAGTATGCGCAGCACGTCATCGTCGTCCCCGGCTACGGCCTCGCCGTCGCCCAGGCACAGCACGCGGTCCGCGAGCTCGCCGAGCTGCTCGAAGAACGCGGCGTCGACGTCAAGTACGCGATCCATCCCGTCGCCGGCCGGATGCCGGGTCACATGAACGTGCTGCTGGCCGAGGCGAACGTGCCCAACCCGCAGCTCAAGGAGATGGACGACATCAACCCGGAGTTCGCCCGGGCCGACGTCGCTCTCGTGATCGGCGCCAACGACGTCACGAACCCCGCGGCGCGGAGGCCCGGCTCTCCGGTGTCCGGGATGCCGATTCTCGACGT
>DATAQF010000181.1:0-5571 GCA_036264795.1 Candidatus Limnocylindrales bacterium
CCGCCAGTACGGCTTGTCAAGACTTGACAAGCCCCTCCTCATGTCCGGGTGCCCGAGCGCTCCCCGGGCGCCGGGAAGGCAACGCTCCTCGCGCCGATGGAGCCCGGATCGCGGGCCGGAGGAACGGTTTGGCGGTCGGCATCGCAGCCGAGATCAAGAACAAGCTGAACGTCGTCGACGTCATTGGCGAGACCGTCCAGCTCAAGAAGGCCGGCACCACCTTCAAGGGCCTGTGCCCGTTCCACGGTGAGAAGACCCCCTCCTTCACGGTGACGCCGGGCCGCGACTCATGGAAATGCTTCGGCTGCGGCGAGGGCGGAGACATCTTCAGCTTCGTGATGAAGCGTGACGGTCTCTCATTTCCGGAGGCGCTGAAGGTCCTCGCCACCCGGGCCGGCGTGGAGCTGGACGAGCGGACGACGCGCGAGGACGCCCGGAAGGCGCGCCTTCGCGAGGTCCTCGAGAGCGCGATCGCCTTCTATCACGCGGTCCTGACCGGGTCGAAGACGGGCCAGTCCGCGCTCGACTACCTGCGTGGCCGCGGCTTCAGCGACGAGACGATCCAGAAGCATCAGCTCGGATACGCGCCCGGTGGCTGGGACACGCTCGCACGGCAGCTCGCCGCGAAGCGCCAGATCCGGGCCGACGACCTGGTGGAGGTGGGGCTTGCCCAGCCCCGGCAGTCGGCCCGGGGCGGCGTCTACGACCGATTCCGCGAGCGAGTGATCTTCCCGATCCGGGATGCGAACGGGGCTGCCGTCGGGCTGGGCGGACGGGTCCTCACCGCGGCCGTGGACGACGGCCGGGACCACGGCCCGAAGTACCTCAATTCGCCGGCAACGCCGCTGTTCGACAAGAGCCGGACCCTGTACCTGATCGACCGGGCAAAGGCTCACGTTCGAAAGAGCGGCCAGGCCGTCATCGTTGAGGGCTACACGGACGCCCTGATGGCCCACCAGGCCGGCTTCGAGAACGTCGTGGCATCGCTTGGCACCGCGCTGACACCGGGTCAGGTTGCCCTCCTGACCCGCTACGCGACGCGCATCGCCCTCGCCTATGACGTCGATGCCGCCGGCGAGAAGGCCGGGACGTTCGGGGTTCAGGCCCTCGAGACCTTGATCGGACAGCTGGCGGCGGCCGACACCGGCGTCGAGCTCGACGAGGTTCGCGTCGTCCGCCTGCCCGAGGGCAAGGATCCGGATGAGGTCGTGCGAGAGAGCCCGGACCGCTGGCGCGAGGAGATTCGGACCGCCCAGCCGATCGTCGATTACCTGATCGACCACCACGCCCGCGCCAACGACCTCAAGACGCCCGGCGGCAAGGCCCGCTTCGTGGACGCGATCGTGCCGACCCTGCGCGCGATCCCGAATCCGGTGATGCGCGACGCATACCTGCAGGCGATCCATCGCGTCTCCGGCGTCGAGGAGCGATCCGTTCTCGAGATCCTTCACCGCAGGCCGGACGCCGCTGCCGTCCAGGGCCGAATCACCGCGGACGCGGTCATCGGATCGGCCGATGCGCTCCCGATCGACCGGATCCTCGCCGCGATCACGCCGACCGAGGAGGAGCTCCTCCGGCTGATGCTGCTCGTGCCCGAGCAGCAGCTCCGGGCGGGCGACGAGATCGGGCCCGATCAGCTGCCGTCGACGCCGGCCCGCGAGCTGTTCCGGGCGATCGTTCTCCAGCGAGCGGCGAACGATCAGGGCGTCCACCCGCCGTTCTCGATGTCGGCGCTCATGGCCGGTCTCGACGACGAGACGCGCGGCCTTGCCCAGGCGATCCTCGCCCGGCCCTCGCCGGACCTCGCCCACATCACCGCGGAACGGATCGCCTACGCCGTCGACCGGTGCCTGCTACGCCTCGAACGGGCCCGGCTCGACGAGCGCGCGGACTGGGTCGCCGGGGAGCTCCTGGCGGCGGAAGGCCGCGGCGATCGCGACAGCGTCGTCCGGCTCGTCGATCTCCAGCGTCAGAACAACGAATCCCGTCGTGCCGTCGATCGCCAGATCGAGCAGGCAACGATCCTCGTCCGGACATGACCGATGCGTCTCATCAGGAAACCCACCCCGACACCCGCGCTGCGACAGCTCTTGACAGGAGGCACTGAATGGCAGATCCGTTAGACAAGCAGCTCGTCGAGGCCGTCCTGACCCGCCCGCGGCGGGCGCGGGCCGACGTCGAGGAGGCGCGACTCGCGACGCGCAACCTTCGCGCGGCGAAGGTCGTCCTGCCGAAGGTCGCGAGCGACGAGGACGACGAGGACGACGATCTCGACCTCGGTGCCGAGCCCGGCTCCGACGGCGTGGTTGCGGCCGATGCGGGCGATGTCGCCGTCGAGGTCGTCGGTGAGGATGGAGCCGCGGTCGACAACAAGCTTCCCGCGGAGGCGCCGGCCAAGCTCGACGCCGCGGAGCTCGAGGAGCCCTCCGCCGAGGACCTCGAGGCGATCTCCGCCGACATGATCGGCATCGACGACCCCGTCCGGATGTACCTGAAGGAGATCGGGAAGGTCGCGCTGCTGACCGCCGAGGAAGAGGTCGTCCTCGCCAAGGCGATCGAGCTCGGGGAGCAGCTCGTCGAGGAGCCGTGGAAGGGGATCGTCTCCCTGCACGAGTGGACGCTCCATGACACGGAGCGGAAGACCAGGACCACGAAGCCGCAGCACCGCCTGCCGCTCGGCGACGAGGCCCATCGCCTCGTCAATGACGCCATCCACGCCAAGGAGGCGAAGGATCTGCTCGGCCCGCCGCCTGACTTTCACCTGATCAAGGCCGGGCGCGATGCCCAGACCGATGGAACGAAGAACCTCCTGAAGGAGGCCCGCAAGCTCGTCGCGACGTATACCGAGAAGCCGACTCCGGACGCGTTCATCACGCTCCTCGACTGGGCCTACCTCGCCGTCCACAACGGCGACCTCGATTCACGCGACAACGTCGGGCTCCGGGCGATCTACGACTGGACGCGCGACGAGGTCGCCTTTCCGGCGCTCGAGCGCTGGATCATGGCGCCGAACGACGCCGAGCTGCTCAAGCGGATGGGCTTCGATCCGGAGGTGCCGCTCAACACGAAGCTGGCCCACCGCAAAGGCGAGCTGGTCCGGATCGGTCGGGACGCCCGGGAGCAGCTCACCTCGGCGAACCTCCGGCTCGTCGTGTCGATCGCGAAGAAGTACATCGGTCGCGGGATGTCGTTCCTGGACCTGATCCAGGAGGGGAACATCGGGCTGATTCGGGCGGTCGAGAAGTTCGACTTCGAGAAGGGCTTCAAGTTCTCGACGTACGCGACGTGGTGGATCCGCCAGGCGATCACCCGCGCGATCGCCGATCAGGCCCGGACGATCCGGATCCCGGTTCACATGGTCGAGACGATCAACCGCCTGATCCGGGTGTCCCGCCAGCTCCTCCAGGAGCTGGGACGCGAGCCGACGGTCGAGGAGATCGCCGAGGCGATGTCGAAGGGCCAGGAGGTTCAGGTCACGCCCGAAAAGGTGCGCGAGATCATCAAGGTCTCGCAGGAGCCGGTCTCCCTCGAGACGCCGATCGGCGAGGAGGAGGACTCCCACCTTGGCGACTTCATCGAGGATCGCGGGGCCCTCGCGCCGGCGGAGGCCGCTTCGCACCAGCTCCTCAAGGAGCAGGTCGAGGCCGTGCTCGACTCATTGACCGGTCGGGAGCGGCGTGTCCTGCAGCTACGTTTCGGTCTCGAGGACGGCCGGGCACGGACCCTCGAGGAAGTCGGCCGCGAGTTCAACGTCACGCGCGAGCGGATCCGCCAGATCGAGGCGAAGGCGCTCCGCAAGCTCCGGCACCCGTCGCGCTCGCGCAAGCTGAAGGACTATCTCGAGTAGTTCTCGCAGCTCGTCCGCGCGCGGCGCATCGGCTTGATCGCCGCTCAGCGCGGCGGCGGTGGCTCGCCCGGAGCCGGACCCGTGACGACGGGCTCCGACGAGCGTGACCAATCGCTGTACGAGCCGACGTAGAGAGTCGGATCGGGGAGGCCCGCCAGCCGCATCGCGAGTGCGTGGTGGAGGGCGGAGGTGCCGCTGCCGCACGAGGTGACGACCGGGCCATCGGTGCCGTCCGCGCCCAGATCGCGGAAGCGGGCGGCCAGCTCGCCTGCCGGCCGGAACCGCCCGTTCACGAGGTTTCCCTCCACCGGCGCATTCCGGGCCGTCGGGATGTGGCCTGCGACCGGGTCCACCGGCTCTGCCTCGCCCCGATACCGCGGCACGGCGCGGGCGTCGAGGAGGACCACCTCGCCGAGGCGGGCCCGAAGCTGCGCGCGGTCGATGACGCGAGACCACGAATCCGCCAGATGAAGGTCCGTCGGAGGCCAGATCGGTACGATCGTCGTGATCTGGCCCCCCGCCTCCCTCCAGGCCTCGATGCCGCCGTCGAGAACGGCCACCTGGTCATGGCCCAGGACGTCCAGCATCCACCACAGCCTGGCGGCGACCCAGCCTCCGACATCGTCGTAGGCGACAACGAGATCGTCGTCGCCGATCCCGGCACCTCCGAGCTCGGCCGCGAACTCCTCCGGCGTCGGGAGGGGATGGCGCCCGGGCGCACCGTAGCCCGCGAGGTCCGCGAGATCGTCGTCAAGATCGAGGTGGATCGCGTTGGGGAGATGGCCCGCCGCGTACGCGCTGACCCCGTCACCGGGTCGCCCGAGGTACCAGCGGACGTCGACGATCCGGAGGTGCGGTGCGTCGCCGTCGACGAGCGCGCGGAGCCCGTCGGCGGAGATCAGGGGGCTGGGTCGGGTCATCGGTTGAGGATAGCCTCGGGCTGGCCGGCCCGAGCCGCGTGCTATCCTGCGCGCGGCGTCGCGACGGCGCCCCGTCGACGGCTCGGAGCCCATCCGTCGACCCTCGCTCCGGCGTAGCTCAGTGGTAGAGCGGGCGGCTGTTAACCGCTTGGTCGTAGGTTCGAGTCCTACCGCCGGAGCCACTTTTAGATCCGCTTGCGAACCCCGGCGTGAGGCCCGTGGCGGCGGCCGTGCCGGCCAGCGTCAGCGGGATCGCCGCGTCCCAGGCGGCTCCCGGCATTAGGGCCGCTGACCTAGTAGATGCTCGTATGGAACAGGTTCTCGAACATCTTGAACCCGAGGATCAGTCCGCCGACCCCGACAACGATGCCCGGCACGATCGCCGAGGCTCGCAAGCGGCCCTGCGTGGCCAGCGCCAGCCCGCCGACCAGCGACGCTACGAGTGCCGCCACGAAGCCCGAGAGGATCCCGATCAGGCCCCACCCCGGGCCCGTGGCGGGTAGCGGCGACGGTGCCAGCGCCGTCTCGTAGTTCAGGACCAGCCACCCATACGTGGTCGCGGTCATTACCACGTAGAAGAGCGCCGCCACGACGGCCGCGCTCAGGCGGAAGGCCGGCGATGACTGGCGGGGCAGCCGGACGACGACCCACCCGAGGCCGAGCGCCAAGCCCAACGTCAAGCCGAGGTAGACGTCGAGCTCGACCATGAGCGAGCCCGCCCAGCGTCTCGGAGCAATGAGCGGCCCAAGGACCAGCGTGATCAGCACGCCGACGAGGAACAAGACGACGGGTACGAATCGCGTA
>DATAQF010000108.1:0-15071 GCA_036264795.1 Candidatus Limnocylindrales bacterium
ACGGCGAGATCGACCGGCTCGGCATTCGGCGCTCGCTTCGACGCATCGAACCGGGCGAGCCACAGCAGGTCCTCGAGCATCCGCCGCATCCGCTTCGACTCGTGGTCGACCCGGGAGAAGGCGGAGCGGTACCAGGCGACGTCGCGGTCCTGGGCGAGCGCGAGACTCGTGTGCGCCTCGATGACCGCGAGCGGAGTTCGAAGCTCGTGCGACGCGTCGGCGGTGAAGTCGAGCTGGCGCTGCCGCGACGCCTCGATCGGCCCCGCGACGCGGCGCCCGATCGCGACGGCCCCGAAGAAGACGAGCGCGAGGAGGATCGGGGCGATGAGGAGCTCCGCGAGGACGACCTCGCCGCCGGTCTCGGCCACGGGCTGGAGCGACTGGCCGATCACGATGTAGTCGTCTCCGACCGAGCGTCCGGCGAGACGCATGTCCACGTTTCCGATCGTCGCCGTGGTCGGCTGCGTGACCTTCGAGTAGGCAGCCGGCAGGATCGCATTCGAGGTTGCCGTCTCGATTCGGCCGTCGGAGTGGACCTCCCAGAGGATCAGCGGCGCGCCCCCGAGCTGCTCCGGCGGCGGTGCCTCGTACGGGCCGCCGTTGGACGGCGCGCCGTGGGGCAGTCGGATGAACGAGCTCGTGATCCGCTCGTCGATCTGCTGGGTCAGATTCCGCTGGACGAGGAGGACGACGGCAACCGCGACGGCGAAATAGGCGACGGCGACGACGATCGTGGCGGCGAGCGCGACCCGGATCGAGGCCCGGCGGACCGAGGCGTGGGCCGCATTCGTCGGCCTCGTTGCGCTCGTCACGCTTCGTCGAGCCGATAGCCGGCGCCCCGAACCGTCACGATGCGGACTCCCGCGTTCGGGATCTTCGCCCGGAGGCGGCTCAGCTGGACGTCGATCGCGTTCGATCCGAGCGGATCGGTCTCATCGGCCCAGCCGTGCTCGGCGATCGCCTTGCGGTCGACGACCGCGGGCGAGCGGCGCATCAGGACCTCGAGGATCCGGTACTCCGTCGAGGTCAGCGCCAGCTCCCGGCCGTCCACGAGGACGACGCGCGTCACCGGATCCAGCGTGAGTCGCCCGCGGTCGATCGTCGGCCCGTCGACCCCGCGCGGGCGCCGCTGGAGGGCACGGACGCGGGCCAGCAACTCCCCGAAGTCGAACGGCTTGACGAGATAGTCGTCGGCGCCGGTGTCGAGGCCGCGGATCCGGTCCGCCGCCGTGTCGCGTGCGGTCAGCATGAGGATGGCGGTCGGCCGCCGGTTGCGGCGGGCCCAGGCGACGACATCGATTCCCTCGGCGCCCGGCATCCGCCAGTCGATGATCGCGACGTCGTACTCGTAGAACTTCAGCTGGTCGATCGCGTCATCGCCGCGATCGACGGCGTCGACGTGATAGCCGCTTTCGGCAAGGCCGAGGACGATGACGTCACGGAGACCCGGGTCGTCCTCGGCGACGAGGATGCGCATCGTCTCAGGGTCGCACGGATCCCGCGGCCGGGAGCATCGATCGACGCGCCAGCCGGAGCGCGAGGACGGGGCAGACGGCGACGGCCCGACGCGCATGGTCGAGCAGCTCGTCCGGAACGCCCCCGGCGCGGACGATCGGATAGCCCCAGTCGTCAAGCTCGATGAGCTCCGGCAGGAGCTCGGCACACATGCCGAAGCCGTCGCAGGCAATCCGATCGACGACGAGCTCGGCGCTCGTCTCGGCCCGGGATGGCGTGGAGGCGGTCACGTCACGCGACCTCGCGCGCCATGTCGAAGGAGCGCTCGTACCGCTCATGCGAGCAGGCTCTTCGACGCTGGTGGAGCTCCCATTCGGCCTCGAAGACGCGCAGCGAGCTCAACAGCTGGCCGACGGCGCCGTCGGGGTGGCGGCAGGCGCCCCGGCCCGCGATCTGGCCGGCCCAGCGGCGGAGCCGCTCCAGCTCGTCGCCCTCCGGCGTGCCGCCTGCCACGCGGGCAGTCGCGTCCGCGATCGCGCGAAGACCGAACACGCACGGCCCGCACTGGGCCGCGCTCTGGCCCGCCATCCAGCCCATGATCCGGCTCGTGGCACGGACCCCGCAGACATCCTCGCCGAGGAACGCGACCACGCCGCAGCCGAAGGCGGTTCCCGCTTGGCGCAGGGCCACGGGGTCGAGGGGCAGGTCCCAGCCGCGATCGGCGGAGACCCAGCCACCGAAGTAGCCGCCGAGGAGCACGGCCTGGCGTCCGGCGGTCGAGCTGCCGGCTCCCGTCTCCGCGGCGAGCTGGCCGATCGTCGTCCCGAGCTCGATCTCCCGAATGCCGTCGTGGCTCGAACCGCTGACGGTGACGAGGGCGCTGCCCGGCGTGCCGCCCCGGCCGAGCTCGCGGTACCAGGCATCGCCGTACCGACCGATGAGCGCCGCGTGCGCGAGGCTCTCGACGTTCTGGACGAGCGTCGGCCGGCCGCCGATCCCCCGCTCGAAGACCCGCGGCGGCGTCGACGTCGGGCGGGCATCGGCGTCATTGACCATATGGACCGCCGCGGATTCCTCGCCGGCCACGTAGGTGTCGGGCGCGTCGATCAGGTCGACCGGTCGAGGCAGCGGGCCGCGTTCGCGGAGCGCCCGTTCCAGCGCGGTTCGGGCATCGCGATGGGCGGAGCCGACATACAGGACCACCCGCTCGGCGCCGACCGCGTCCGCTGCAAGGAACGCGCCGTCGAGCACGAGGTGCGGACGCAGCCGGAGCAGGGTCCGGTCCTTGGCGCTGAGGGGCTCGCCTTCGGCGGCGTTCACCAGCACCGTGGCCGGGCCGCTCCGGCGCTCGGCGACCGTTCGCCACTTGCGGCCGACGGGGAAACCCGCTCCGCCCCGGCCGAGCAGTCCGCTGGCCTCCAGGACCGGAATCACGTGGCGGGCGGCCGCCCCGCTCGGGAGGCGCCCCAGTCGAGCGAGATGGTCATCGATCGATTCCGCGCCGCCGGCGGCGGCCGGTCCGGCGAGGACGCGCGAGATCATCACCGGTTCCTCCACGCGGGCTCGATCGCGACCGGATCTGCGATGCCCTTCGTGACGGCGGCGAGGCGACTCCGGTTCGTGCCGCCGGACGTCAGCCGCCAGAGTAGGGCGGCGCCGACTGCGAACACGCACAGTGCGGTGACCGCGAGCATCCAGAGCGCGAATGCGTCGGTTCCGGCCGTGATCGAATGGGCGACGCCGAGCGGCCAGGCGGCGTACGCAGCCCAGTGGACGGCGCGCCAGACCCGGTGGCCGATCCGCTCCCGGACGAGGCTCGTGACGATGACCGCCAGGGCGAGGTCGACGGAGATCACGCCGAGGGCGACGGCCACCGGCCGGTACGAGGAGGCGAGCGGGACGATCGCCGCGGCGATGCCGAGAGCCGTGAACGGGTCGAGGATCGCGGTGACGATGTGGATCCCGAGGAACACGACCGAGATCAGGGCGAGGTTCCGATGCAGCTCGACGGTGAGGAACCGCGGCCACCATGACGCCTGGGTCCGAGCGACGGCGAGCAGCCCGAGGCAGGCGACGGCGCTGAAGAGAATCAGGGAGACGATGCCGGCTCCGCGGGTGGCGAACCACAGGATCTGCGTGCTCACGAGCTGGGCGCTCCGTTCGATGCCGACGTTCGATTTCCGATCGCGATGAGCGCATCGTCGCGGCCATCACCTTTCGATCCCGTTACGCGGGTGGGTGCCGCCCCGCCGGACACGGCCGCGCCCATTCCGACGCGATCACGGCCGGTCAGCGGATCCGGCCAACCACCGAGCCGGGTGACAGCGCCGTCGGTCCCGACGAGGCGTGCGGCCAGACCCGTCTGCTCGAGCCAGGGAACGGCACTCTCGGCCATGACGATCGCGGCGGTCGCCGCGGCGTTCGCGTCGACGCAGGTGGCGGCAACGACCGAGGCCGTGCGCCACGGCGACACGACGGGACCACCGGTTCGGGGATCGATGAGGTGGTGGAGGGCGATGTCTCCGCGCTGCCAGCGCCGAACCGTGATGCTCGAGGTTGCGATCGCGCCCGTCCGGATCGCGATGCGCTCGCCCTCGCCATCGGTCGGCGTCTCGCTGTCCTCGGCGACGAGAATCCGCCATCCGCCGTCCGGGGCCGAGCCGCCGACGGCGATGTCGCCGCCGAAGGAGACGAGGACGCCGCCGCGGCCGCCCATCGTCTCGAGCGCGGCCGCGGCGGCCAGGTCCGCGGCGAGTGCCTTTCCGGTCGAGCCGAGATCGAGCTCGACGCCACGCGGTACGCGGACCTCCGGGCGAGTCACCGACAGGTCGACGGTCTGCCACCCGGGGACCGGCTCGAGCCGGAGCTCGATGGGTCCGCCGGCCCCGCGCACGAGATCGAAATCGACGTCGTAGCCGATCGCTCGCATCGCCCGCCCGACCGTCGGGTCGACCGCGCCATCGGTCAGCCGCGCCGCCCGAATCCCGGCCGCGAGCGCATCCGCCAGGAGCGGGCTGATCGGCACTCGCTCGCCCGCGCGGGCGTTGATCGCGACGATCTCGCTGTCGTCGCGGAAACGGCTGCACGTCCGATCGATGGCATCGAGGACGGCCTCGACCGCACCCCGAGCCGCATCGAGATCGCCGTCGTGGACGACGAGGCGAATGCCGGTCCCGATCGCGCGCCAGGACGCGCTGCTGACGTGGGTCACGAACCGCCCGACGTGGCGTGGGTGCTGGCCGTGGTGCTCGTGGTCGTCGTGGTGGTGCTCGTGGTCGCCTTCGGCGCGGCGGTCGCCGCCGGGGTGGGCGCGACGGTTGCCGCGGCCATGGGTGCGGCGGTCGCCTGGAGGGCGTTGCTCGTGCTCGTCGACGTGGTCGATCCCGTCGCCGCACCGGCCGTCGTGCTCGTCCTCGTGAGGGCCGCGGTGACGACGTCGCTGCTGCCGCCCGAATACGACACAGCCGCGATGGCCCCGAACGCGCCCGCCGCCGCGACGCTCGCGATCGTGGTGCCAAGCGTCAGCCGGCGGAGGCGGGTGACCGCCCGGTCTCGGTCGGCGGGATTGCGTCGTGACGTCGTGCTCATGGCCCGACTGTGCGCCGACGATTCTTTCGGCTTCGTGACACCCCGCGATCTCCGCTGGCGGCCCTCTCGCTCGTCCTTGGGGATCCCGTCGTCACACAATCGTCAACGAGCGGTCACCGGGGCGACGCCGTCGCGGATCACCGTGCTCTCCAGCGGCCGACACCGGTTCGGCCGAGCACAGTTGAGGAGCACATCCCGATGAACCGTCTTGCTCGTCTCCTCGCCACGGGCGGCACGATCGCCGCGCTCGCGGCGAGCCTCATGGCAGGGACCGCCGCCGCTGCCGAATCGCGCGTCGTCGGCCACGTGTACGTCAACAACAACACCGCGGGCGTCAACACGGTGGCGGCCTTCGACCGTCACGCGAACGGCTCGCTGACGACGACCCTGGGGTCGCCGTTCGCTGCGGGCGGAGCCGGCACCGGCCTCCCGTTCGGCTCGGCGGGTGGGCTGCAGCGCTCGAGCGATGGCCGCTTCCTCCTTGCGACCGACCCCGCCAGCAACCAGATCTCCGTGCTCCGAATTCACAGGAACGGCTCGCTCAGGCTCGTCGACATCGTGTCGTCCGACGGCCTGACGCCGGTGAGCATCGCGATCCACGGCAGCCTCGTCTATGTGGCCAACACCGGTGCCGGCGGCAGTAATTACACGGGCTTCCGGCTCAGCCGCACCGGCCACCTCCGGCCGATCGCCGGATCGACCTACGCCCTGCCCGACACCGCCCTGCCGGGCCACGTGCTGATCAGCCCCGATGGCGATCGCCTCGTCGGGACGCGGGTCGGGCCGAGCGCCGGACCGTCGTACCTCGATGCCTTCCGCATCGGCCGTGATGGCCGCCTCACGCCCGCGCCCGGATCACCGTTTGCCGCGCAGCGGATCGGACCGTTCGGGAGCGCCTTCTCGCCGACGAACGACGACCAGCTCTTTGTCTCCAATGCCCATGACGGCCCCGGCGCCGGCTCCGTCTCGGTCTACGACGTGGCCGCGAACGGCTCGCTGACGGCGATCGACGGATCGCCTTTCGCCGATGGCCAGACGGCTCCGTGCTGGGTCGCGATCAGCCCGAACGGCAACGTCCTCTTCGCGATCAACACGGCAGTGCCGTCGATCTCGCGCTACACCGTCGCCTCCGACGGGACCCTCGGCCTGGTCGGCAGCACCGGCTTCAATACCCCGAACGGCCTCCGGCCGTTCGACGCCGCGGTCACTCCCGGTGGCCATTTCCTCTACGTGGTCGACGCGGGCGCGGCCAAGGTCAGCGCGTTCCGCGTCAATGGAACGTCACTCACCGAGGTCGCCGGCTCGCCCGTGGCGATTGCGGGCGGCGGCGCACCCTTCGGTCTCGTCATCAACTGACCGCAGGCCGCCGGTTGGCGGTTTCCGACAACGGCCCGATGCCATCGGCATCGGGCCGTTTCGTCGATTTCCGGTTCAGCGTCGGTCAGCCGACATCTCTCGACCGGGCGACTGTGCCATCGTCGCGCGGCACCGGACGGGACGTAGCCGGATGTGGAGGATCGGCCATGGAAACCGCGACGACGCCCCGCGGCGCGCTGGCGGCGGCGCTCGAGGTCGCGCAAGGGCTCGCGCCGGTCGGTGTCGCGATCCGTCGCTGGCGCGACGAATCGGATTACGACGCGATGGTCCGCGTCTTCCGAACCGCCCGGCCGGTCGATGGCACGGACTGGGAGATCACGACCGCGACGTTGGCGGCCGACGTCAACGGCATCGGCCTGAAGGCGGACGATTGCATCCTCGTCTCCGAGATGGACGGTGAGGTCGTCGGCTGGACGAGGATGTTCGACTACGGGCTGTCACGCGACGACGGCCGGCTGCTCACGCACAGCGGGTATGTCGATCCAACGTACCGGCGGCGCGGGATCGGGCGGGCGTTGCTCACCGGTGCCCAGGCCGAGCTTCGGCGGATCGTGGCGGCTCAGCCGTCGCCGGCGGGCACGATCGCGAGCCTCCAGAGCTGGGTCTATGCCACGAACGTGAGCGCGATCGCCCTCCTCGATGGCGATGGCTATGTCCCCTGGCGCTACATGATCGAGATGACGAGACCCCTCGATGACGTGCCGTCGATCGAGCTGCCGGCGGGCCTGACGAGCAGGCCGGTGCGGCCGGAGGATCGCCGCCACATCGTCCTGGCGCTCAACGACGCGATGCAGGACCACCCGGGCTGGCCGGACTGGTCCGAAGGTCAGCTGATGGGGATGGTTGACCACCCGATTCGCGGCCAGATCGACATCTGGCAGGTCGCCTGGAACGGGGACGACGTGGTCGGCGGCGTCCTGGGCTTCATCGACGCGGACGAGAACGCCGCGCTCGGCCGCAACCGCGGCTACACGGAGGGGATCTTCACCCTCCGCGACTGGCGCGGCCGGGGGGTGGCCAGCGCGCTGATCGGACAGAACCTCCGGCTGCTCCAGGCTCGCGGCCTCACCGAGGCGGCGCTCACCGTCGACACGGAGAACCCGACCGGTGCCCTCGGGTTATATGAGCGGCACGGATTCCGCGAGGGGACGCGGATGGTCATCTACCGCAAGGTCCTCGGCGCGGACTGAAGGAGAATGCGGGGCCGAGCCGTCAGACGCCGACGGCGACCGGCCGGCCTTCCCGCGACGCCTGCCGCGCCCGGTCCTTGAGGATCTGACCGGCCGCGAGCTTGCCCGGCGCACCCATCACGCAGCCGCCGGGATGCGTCCCGGAGCCGCACTGGTAGTAGCCCGAGATCGGCGTCCGGTACTGCGACCAGCCCGGCGCCGGCCGGAACAGGAACATCTGGGGCGCGAGGAACTCCCCGGCAAAGATGTTGCCCTCGGACAGGCCGACGGTCCGCTCGATGTCGAGTGGCGTCCGGATCTCGCGCTGGAGGACCAGGTCGCCGAAACCCGGGAAGAACGATTCGAGCGTCGCCTGGACGGTGTCGCCGAAGCGCTCCTTCTCGGTGTCCCAGTCAGAGCCCTTGAGGTGGTACGGGGCGTACTGGATGAACGTGCTCATCACGTGCTTGCCGGGTGGCGCCATGTCCGGGTCGATCGTGGACTGGACCGCGCCATCGATGTACGGCCGCTTGGAATACCAGCCGTACTTGGCGTCGTCGTAGGCCCGCTCGAGATACTCCATCGACGGCCCGATGTTCGTGAAGCCCCGGAACTGGTCCGTCCGGTCGCCGAGCGCGGGATAGCGCGGCGCACCGTCGAGGGCGAAGTTGACCTTGGCCGATGTCCCCTGGAACCGGAACCGCTCGATCGCCTCGACGAGATCGGTCGGCAGCTCGCGCGGGTCGACGAGCTCGAGGAAGGTCCGCCGCGGGTCGAGGGCCGACACGACGATCGACGCGTGGAACTCGGTGCCGTCCTTCAGCGCGACCCCCGTCGCCTCGCCGGCGCGGGTGATCACCCGCTCCACGGGCGACTCGAGCGCGATCTCCGCGCCGAAGGCCTGCGCCGCACGGGCGAGGACCTTCGTGAAGCCGCCGTTGCCCTGCTTGTGGAACGCCCACGCCCCGAACTCGCCATCGTGCTCGCCGAGCAGGTGATAGAGGAGCACAAGCCCGGAGCCCTGCGAGTACGGCCCGACCTTCGTCCCGATGATCGACGACGACGCCAGGTAGCCCTTGACGATCTCCGAGTCGAAATAGTCGTCCAGGAAATCCGCGGCGCTGCCGGTCAAAAGGCGAACCGCGTCGTGGAGGACCTTCTTCTCGAGGTGGCGGAAGCGCGAGCCGAGCGTGGCCAGGGCGATCAGCTCCTCAGGGTCGTCGCTGAAGATGTCCGGGGGGACCTGGTCGAGGACCGGCTTCAGCACGCGCAGGACGCGGAGGACGTCGTGGTTGTACTTCTCGTACGCGTCGGCGTCGTGCTGGTTGTGCCGGGCGATCTCGCGAAGGTTCGCGCCGTGGTCCGGTCCGAGGAGCAGGTAGTCGCCGTTCTCCATCGGCGCGAAGGTCGACGGCATCAGCAACGGCATGAACCCGTGCTTCGTCAGCTCGAGGTCGTGGATGATCTCCGGTCGGAGGAGGCTCAGGGCGTACGAGAACGTCGTGAACCAGAAGCCGGGACGAAGCTCCTCCGTGATCGCCGCGCCGCCCACGAGATGGCGCCGCTCGAGGATCAGCGTCTTCAGACCGCTTTTCGCGAGGTAGGCGCCGTTGACCAGGCCGTTGTGACCGCCGCCGATGACGATCGCGTCGTAGGTTCGGTCGCCTGCACGGCGGTCCGGGAGGTTCGTCGCCGGGTCGGTGCCATTCGCGCCGTTCGTGCCGTGCTTGCCATTCGAGGAGGCCCCCTTTTGGCCGCTCGCATGCGGCGCCGGACGGGTCGTCTTCGCCATCAGGCGGTCCTCCGATCGGGGTTGAAGAGGGGCAGCCGGGTGACGACCGCGTCGAAGTACTCGTAGCGATGGTTGACCGCCAGCTCCATCTTCACCCGTGAGCCGGGCTTCGTGAGCTCGAGCGGCACGCGGGCGAGCGCGATGTGGCGCTGGAGCATCGGCGAGTACATCTGGCTGGTGGCGTAGCCGAGCTGCTTCCCGTCGTCGTCGTAGACGTAGTACTCCTCGTCGATCGGCGTGTGATCCTTCGGCGGGATCAGCCCAGCCTCGTCGAAGTGGCGATCGTATTCACGCCAGTCGAAGACGAGCCCGGTCATCTTCCACCGCGATGTCTTGTCTCGCAGCTCCCGCTCGATCGCGGCTCGGCCGATGAACGCCCGATCGTCCTTGCCGAGGTCGCGAACCATCCAACCGAGGCCCAGCTCGATCAGGGTCGATCGATGGGCGTCGGTCCAGGCGTAGCGGCTCGACCGGAAGTCGACGTCCAGGAGCAGAAGGCCTGCCTCGATCCGGGCCATGTCGAGGGCGATCGATCCGATCGGGATCACGCCACGGCCCTCGGATGCCTCCGTGACCGCGTCCCAGACCGCGATCGCTCGGTCGCTCGGAGCCCAGATCTCGTAGCCGAGGTCGCCGGTGAAGCCGGTTCGCGAGATCGTGACCGGTACTCCGCCGATCGTTGCCGCCGTCAGCCCGAAATAGGGCAGCGCCGCGACGTCCGGCGCCAGGCACGTGAGGATCTCGCGCGACTTCGGTCCCTGGACCGCGAGGACGGCCGAGTCCTCGCTCACGTCCTCGATCGTCACCCGCTGCCGCCCGACCAGACCGTCGAAATAGGCGAAATTCGGCTCGGCCGACGTGAGGAGATAGTCGTCGGCTGCGTTCCGGAAGATGACTCCGTCCTCGACGACGAACCCACCATCATCGAGCCAGGACGTGTATTGACCGTGGCCGACCGCACAGGTCCGGATGTCGCGGGCGAGAACGCCCGCCAGGAACGCCTCGGCATCCGGCCCGTGGATCCGGTACTTGTACAGCGGCGAGGAGTCGAACAGGCCGGCGCTGTTCCGGACGGCGAAGTACTCGAACTTCTCGCTGAGCTGGTAGCGCGTCGCGACGAGATAGCCGGACCAGTGCTCCCAGAGGCCGGTCGTGTTCGCGGCGTTCGTCCGCTCGTGGAACGGCGTCGTGCGGATCATCGAGCCCTCACTGTCGGCCCCTGCATTCCGTCGCTGCATCGGCGTCGCGCCTCGACGGCCCTCCGTCCCGTCCGACCAGCGGCCTGACGGTCGCGCATCCAGCCCGCGACGGGACCGCCGTTCCGCGTGGTGCGCCGGCCGTTCTGCTCCGTGAGCCACGGCGAATCCGGCCGTCATTCCGCCCGCGACGCCTATCCTGTCGGCGTGGCGCTCTACCGTCTGGAAGATCCGGGTCCGCTCGATCGGCCGTCCTTCGTCGTCGCCCTCGACGGCTGGGTCGATGCGGGCGCTTCGGCGACGACCGCGGCGGCCCTGCTCGCCGCCGAGGGCAAGGTCGTCGCCACGTTCGACGCCGATCGGCTGTTCGACTATCGCGCGCGCCGCCCGACTCTCGAGATCGCGGACGGACGGCTGTCTGAGATGACGTGGCCCGAGTTCACGATCCGCCTCGTCCGCGTCGCCGAGCGCGACATCCTCGTGCTGACCGGCCCGGAACCCGATTACCGGTGGCCCCGACTCGCCGAGGCGGTCGTCGAGGTCGCGACGACCCTCGGGGTGACCGAATGGATCAGTCTCGGCGCGATCCCGGCGGCGGTGCCCCACACCCGCCCGGTGCCGATCCTCGGAACGTCGTCCCGCCCGGGACTGCTGCGCGGCGACGTCAAGGCAGGCCCGACCGGCTTGCTCCGCGTTCCGGCCGCTCTCGTGTCGGTGCTCGAGATGCGGGCGGCCGATTCCGGCATCGCGGCCGTCGGCTACTTCGCCCAGGTCCCCCACTACGTGAGCGGACCATACCCCGCGGCGGCCCTCGAGCTTCTCGCTGCCGTCAGCCGCCATCTCGAGATCGCCGTCGACGGCGGGCCGCTCGCGGAGGAGTCCGAGGAGCTCCGGACCCGCCTCGATGCCGCCACCGCGCTCGACGAGAACACGCGCTCCTACGTCGAGCGCCTCGAGTCGATGGTCGACGAGGAGCGATTGCCGGCCGGTGACGACCTCATCAGCGAGATCGAGCGGTTCCTCCGCGACCAGGGTAGCGAGGGTCGCCAGCGTCCATGACGGACGACCTTCCCCCTCCCCCGTCCGACCCGGCGGCGCTCCCGCCGCCGCCCGTCGTGGGGTGGCCGACACCGGACGGCGGTGGTTCGTTCGGTCGGGGCGCAGTCCTCACCGCCGTGTTCGGGATCGTCCTCACCCTCACCGCCCTCGTCGTTGTCCTGGTGCCCCGCTCGGGTGTCGTTTCGTCGCATCCGCCGGCCCGTCAGCTCCCGCCGCCCATCCGGAATGCGGTCCTGCTCGTGCCACTCGGCGACTTCCCCGGCGGCCTGGCGAACGCGATCGCCTCCCGGGAGGCGGCCGACTACGGACTGCGGATCTCGGTGGCGCCGACCCTGCCGATCCCGCCGGCCGCAGTGGATGTGGGCCGAGGTCAGCTGATGGGCGAACGGCTGGAGGAGGCGATCGCGGCGGCTCACCCGGAATCCGGCGGGTCGACGCTCGTGATCGGCCTGACGGTCCAGGACATCTACCTCCTCGGCCGGCCGGACTGGCAGTTCGCCTTCGGGATTCGCGACTACGGCGTCGCCCTCGTGTCGTCGGCCCGCATGAGCCGGCCCTTCGATCCGGGCGGCGAGTGGAACCGCCTGGGCAAGATGGTCACGCGGTACATCGGCTTCTCGTTCTACGGGCTGGAGGCGACCGGCGACCGGGGCGATGTGTTGTACGACAACATCCTCAGCCTCGACGACCTGATCCGGATGAGCGACCACCTCTGATACACGACAAGATCTGTCAGCAATCGCGTATGCTGCAGGCTGATGCGCGCCTCCCGCCTCGTCTCGCTCCTGCTGCTCCTCCAGTCTCGTGGTGGCCAGACCGCGGCCGAGCTGGCGCGTGAGCTCGAGGTCTCCATTCGGACGATCCATCGCGATGTCGATGCACTGAGCGCCTCGGGCGTCCCGATCTATGCGGAACGCGGGCCGCACGGCGGCGTCCGTCTCGTCGACGGCTACAGGACGCGCCTCACCGGCATGACGGCCGACGAAGCCGAGGCCCTCTTCCTGTCCGGCCTTCCCGGGCCGGCCGCCGAGCTCGGGCTCGGAACGGTCGTCGCCGCGGCTCGCCTCAAGGTCCTCGCGTCCCTCCCGGTCGAGCTCCGGGCCCGCGCTTCACGTCTTGTCGAGCGGTTCCACCTGGACGCCGCCGCCTGGTACCACGCCGACGAGCCCGTGCCTCACCTCGGCGCGCTATCCGAGGCGGTCTGGGAAGCCCGTCGTGTCGAGATCGGCTATGACCGCGGCGACAAGACGGTCGATCGGATCCTCGAACCGCTCGGCCTCGTGCTGAAGGCGGGGATCTGGTACCTCATCGCCGGAGCCGACGGCCAGCCGCGGACCTATCGGGTGTCGCGAGTCAACCGGGTCGCCGTTCTCGACGAGCCGTTCGAGCGGCCCACCGCCTTCGATCTCGCCGGGTTCTGGACCGAATCGAGCGCTGCGTACGAGCGCGACACGGCGCGCACCGAGGTCGTCCTGCGGATCGCCCGCGAGCGACTCGACCGGCTTCGCGGCGTGATCGGCGAGCGCCCGTTCGACACGATCGAGCGACTGGACGAACCCGATCCCGATGGCTGGCTTCGCATTCGCCTCCGCCTCGACTGGCCGAACGAGGTCGCGTCGCAGGTCCTCGGGGTCGGGCCCGATTGCGAGCTCCTCGAGCCCGTCGAGCTGCGAGCGCGGATCGGCGCCCAGGCTGCCGGGGTCGCGGCCCATTACACCGAGGACCTTCGCGAGACGCCCCTGGGCGCGAGGCGGTCCCACGAAGCCCAACCGTCCGCTCTCGTCCGCTAGGCGGGCTCGCACGCAGACCCGCCCCGTCGGAGGGTGGCCGGCCTGATCGCGGAGGGCTGTGCCTCCGGTCGAATCTCCGGCGTCGTCCAGCCGTCCATCGATGGCAGGACGGCGCGCCGGTCGCGGACCGTACGCTCGATCTCCCGGACCCGATCGTCGTGAATCGCCTTCACCAGCTCGATGGAATGGAACATCTGGCACCTCGTCCTGCAGGCGATCCCACTGACCGCGTCCTCGTTCCACGATCATCGCGCCGATACATGCCAGTACCTGTCATGAGTCCGTACCGAAGCGGGAATCGGGGTGGAAATTGCGCCAGGATCCGGGACGGCGGGCGTGCGACGCAACGAGATTGCGACGCTTCCCCTGCCGGGCGCAAACCCGACGGGAGCCTCCGGTCGGCTAGAAACTGACGGAGCTTCCCCTGCCCTGAGGTCCGCCCCCACATGACGTTCGATCCAAACGCCCAGCTCGATCCGTCGTCGGTCACCGACGCTCGCGGAGGCTCGCGCATGGGGGGTCGCGGCGGGCTCGCCGTCGGTGGCGGCGGCATCGGCCTCGTCCTCGTGATCGTCTACGTCCTGCTTGGTGGCGATCCGAGCGCGCTGCTTGGCGGCTCCAGCGGCGGCACGGGCGTCAATACGAACGGCCCGAACTCGTCGGCGCTCGCCACGTGCCGGTCCGGCAACGATGCGAATACGCGCGAGGATTGCCAGATCGTCGGCGACGTCAACAGCATCGAGACGTTCTGGCAGGGCGAGCTCCAGCGATCCGGCGTGACCTACGAGCACGCCGAGACCGTGCTCTTCAGCGATGCGATCTCGACCGGCTGCGGCGACGCCTCGTCATCGACCGGCCCGTTCTACTGCCCGGTCGACAAGAACGTCTACCTCGACCTGACGTTCTTCCAGGAGCTCCAGAACCGCTTCGGGGCGAAGGACGCCCCGTTCGCCCGGGCCTACGTCGTCGCCCATGAATACGGCCATCACGTCCAGGACCTGCTCGGCGATCTCCGGCCCGGCACCGACACCGGCCCGACCAGCACGTCCGTCCGAACCGAGCTGCAGGCCGACTGCTACGCCGGCGTCTGGGCCCACAACGCGTCGGCGACCGGATTCATCCAGCCGCTCACCGCGGACCAGATCGCGGCCGCCGACAATGCGGCCAAGGCCGTCGGCGACGATCACATCCAGCAATCGACGCAGGGCGGCGTCCACCCCGACAGCTTCACTCACGGCACGTCCCAGCAACGTGTCCATTGGTTCACCGCCGGCTACCAGTCCGGCTCGCCGAACGACTGCGACACATTCCATGCCCAGCAGCTCTGATCCGGCCGGCGCGTCGTCGAGGACCGGGCCGCCATGACCGAGTCGGTCCGGCGTGTCCGCGGGGAGGTCGTCGGCGACGCGCGGGCCGATCGGTACGCGGCGTTCGAGCGGCGCTTTGCGACGGTCAGCCGGGTCATGGATGAGCTGGTCGCGATCCCGGGCACCTCGGTTCGGATCGGGCTCGACCCGATCATCGGCCTCGTCCCGGTCGTCGGCGACGCGCTTTCGGCCCTCGTCGGCTTCTGGCTGATCGCGGAGGCGGCTCGCTTCGGGGTGCCCCGGATCGTCGTCGGCCGGATGGTCGCGAACACGGTGGT